>SKSV01000328.1 GCA_007122815.1 Trueperaceae bacterium
AGGGCGTCCACGAAAGCCTCGGGACCCAAGCGTTGCTCGCCCTCCCGGAGCGCGTCTGTCGCGTCGAACTCCTGGCCGCGTGCGACCGCAGCCTTCCAGCCCTCGTCGGCGCTCTCGTGGACTAGCGCCCAAGCGGCGAGGAGACGCAACAGGTCCTTCATCGGGTGACCCGGGACTCGATCAATGCTGCACCAGTATAGCCAGCCGTCAACGCCCAACACCTGGCAACGGTGGGACGACGAGGAGGAGTTCAGCGCTGTCCTGACTTCTACACTCCCGACGAGGTCGCCGCAGCTCAGTCTCCGTCCCTGCCGCCCGCCGCTGATGCGATCAGCCGGCGGGCGGCCGCGTCTCCCGCGCACCCGCGCACCCGCGGACCCTCACGACCCGGCGCCGGCCAGGTCCATCAGGAACACCCTGGCGTCGGCGGGGCAGGCTCCACGGAGCTCCGCCGAGCCGCCGAGCTCGAGTGGCAGGTCGTCGCGCGTCACCTCCGTGAAGCCCCAAGCGAGGAGGCGGGTGGGGATGGTCGTCGTGAGGCCGGCGACGCTGCGCAAACCGAGCTTGCGGGCCTCGGCCACGGCGTGCGTCAGCAGCGCGCCGCCGAACCCTCGACGACGTGCCTCGGGCTCCACCGCCAGCGATCGCACCAGGCCGTGGCGGCCGTGAACCTCCAGCGCCACCACGCCTACGAGCCGCCCGTCGAACCGCACGCCCCAACGACGTAGACGCGGGTGCGACCATCCCGCGCTCGGCAGGCCGGCTGTGCGGAGCAGCGCTTCCGCCGTGTCGGCCGCGTCCGCGTCGAGCTCGGTGACCCACGGCTTGGCTCCGTAGAGGACCGCGCCGTAGGTGGAAGCGTCCGTCACGGGCGGCGTCTCGGGGTCGACCCTGACGTCCACGAAACCCGCTAAACGTGCGAGCTCCGCGAGTGCGCGCGGGTCGTGGGCCCCGTCTTCACATTCGCACCAGCCCTCCAGTTCCGGTCGCTGCACTCTCTCACCGCTCCGGAAGGTATCGCTCACGCGGAGCCGTCCACCCGGTCGGAGCACCCGAGCCGCCTCGCAGAGCACGCGCCCGACGTCGGCCGAGAGGTTGATGACGCAGTTGGAGATGACCACGTCGACGCTGCCGTCCTCCACCGGCAGCTCCTCGATCAGCCCCTCACGGAACTCCAGGTTGCGCAGCCCGAGCCGTTCGGCGCCGGCGCGAGCGCGCTCGAGCATCGCTGGAGTCATGTCGACGCCGATGACCCTGCCCGTCGGCCCCACTTCCTTGGCCGCGCGCATGGCGTCCAACCCGGCACCGCTCCCGAGGTCGAGGACCGTCTCCCCTGGTCGCAGTTCGGCGACCGCGTTAGGGTCACCGCAGCCGAACGAGGGCACATCGATCGGGAGCTCCTCGAGCGCCAGCAGGTCGGGGCCGGGGGAGCAGCACGAGCCGGCCTCCAGGCGCTGGGTGTAATGGCCGCGGACGGCTTCGCGCAGCGAGCGCGCGTCTGCGCTGGGGATGGCTCGGTCTTCCTTCATGCTTCCTCCTCGGGAGGGCCGCTGGAGCTCGCGCTGCGCTCGGCGTCGGCCGAAGGCCAGCGGGCCCGACCCCTCAATATATCGACGATAGTCGATGAACTGTGTCGGGTCAACGCGGCCGGGCACGAGTAGGGCACGGTCGGCACGACTGGCGGTGGTAGCCTGCCTGTCAAGGCCTCGACCGGATTGGGTCGCAGGTACCGGACAGCATCATGAACGACGTCGTCTTCACCACAGAGATGGGCCTCGTGCTCGCGCTGCTGGCGCTGACCGTGGCCTTGTTCGTCAGCGAACGCTTGCGCGTCGACGTCACCGCTCTGCTGGTGATGGTCCTCCTGGGCCTGACCGGGCTGGTGGGCGCGGGCGACCTGTTCAGCGGCTTCGCGTCCAACGCGGTCATCTCCATCATCGCGGTGATGATCATCGGATCCGGCCTCGACAAGACCGGCGTGATGACCCGCGTGGCGCGCGTCATCCTGCGCCGCGTGGGGACCAGCGAGCGGCGCGTCAACAGCATGGTCGGCTTGGCCGTTGGGGGCATCTCGGGGTTCATGCAGAACATCGGCGCCGCCGCCCTGTTCGTGCCCGTCGTCACCAGGATCGCCTCCCACACGGGCATGCCGGTATCGCGCCTGATGATGCCGATGGGCTTCGCCGCCATCTTGGGAGGCACCCTGACGCTGGTCGGCTCCGGACCCTTGATCTTGCTGAACGACCTCCTCGCCACGTCGGCGGTGCAGCTACCGGGAAGGGACCTGCAACCCTTCGGCCTCTTCGACGTGACCCCGGTAGGCCTGGCGCTGCTGGGCGCCGGCGTCCTGTACTTCGCGCTCCTCGGGCGCTGGGTCCTGCCCGACGTGCCGGCCAGAGCCCCCCACGCGGACACGCTGCGGTTCCTGAAGCAGACCTACGGCGTGGAGGGCGACCTCTTCGAGGCCAGGGTGCCGCGGAGCGGCCCGGCCGTCGGCGCCGAAGTGGAGGAGCTAGAAGCTGCAGGCGACGTCTTCATCCTCGCCCTGCGCGACGCCTCCGAGCTGCGCGTGGCTCCGGGGCGAGACGTCGTGCTCGGCGCCGGCCAGACGCTGGCTCTCATCGGCCAGCCCGAAGCCGTGCGAGGGTTCGTCGAGCGACACGAGTTGGAGGGGCTGCGCGAGGGGCTCGAGGTGTTCTCCGAGGTGCTGGCCCCAAGCGATGCCGGGATCGTGGAGGCGGTTGTGCGGCCGGGCGCCGAGGTGGTCGGCAAGCTCGTGCGCGAAGTCGCTCCGCGGCAAACGTACGGTGTGAGCATCATCGCCATCAACCGCGGCGCCCGCGTACTGCGCGAGCGTCTCCGGGACGAACCCTTCGAGGCAGGCGACATCCTGATCCTCTACGGACGCTGGAGCGACTTGCAGCGCCTGGAGGCGTCGAAGCAGTTCGTGGTCCTCGACCCGTACCCGCGCGAGCGGCCGCGCTTCGAGATGATGCCGCGTGCGCTCGCGGTGTTCGCGCTCGCCATCGGACTCGTCGTCTTCAGTGACCTGCAGCTGTCGCTGGCTCTGATGACCGGTGCCGTGGGTATGGTCGTCAGCGGCGTGCTGCGCATCGACGAGGCCTACCGCGCGGTGAGCTGGAAGACGGTCTTCCTGCTGGCCGCCCTGCTCCCCCTCGGTCTCGCGGTCGAGCAGACCGGCACCGCGGCTTGGATCGCCGACCGTACGCTGTTCCTGCTGGGTGACATCTCGACCTTGCCGCTGGTGCTGGCTCTCGGTGCGCTGGCGACGCTCTTCTCGTTGGTGATGTCGAACGTGGGCGCTACCGTGCTGCTGGTGCCGCTGGCGATCAACATCGCGGTCGCGGCCGAGCTCGACCCACGCTTGGCGGCGCTGACGGTGGCGCTGGCCACCTCGAACGCCTTCTTGATCCCGACGCATCAGGTCAACGCCCTGATCATGACGCCCGGCGGCTACGCCGTGCGCGACTTCGTGCGCGCCGGCGGGGTGATGACGCTGTTGTTCCTGGTCGTGATGAGCGCGGTGCTGCTGCTCCTCTACTGATCGCGCTCGTGCCCTGCGGCGGCGACCGGCTGTCCGTCTACCGGGAAGCTCAACCTGGCGATAGTCCCGACGCCCGCCTGCCCGCGGTCGAAGGCGAGTTCTCCGCCGTGCGCCGCCGCGACGGCCCGCACCACGCGCAACCCCAACCCCTTGCGTTCGGCCTGCGAAGGCATCCCGGTCCCGGTGTCGGTGACCTCCAGGTACACCTTCCGGTCGTCGCCGCCACTACGGATGACGACACCACCCTTGACGGTGGCCTTCAGCGCGTTCGACACGAGGTTGGAGAGCGCTTGGTCGAGCAGGCGGGCGTCACCGATCCCCAGTGCTGGGGCGCTGTCGAGCTCGAGGCTCAGCCCCTTCTCGAGCGCCAGTGGGAGGTAGCGGTCGTAGGCGTCGGCCGCCAACCCCTCGAGGTCCACCTGCTCCAGGCTGGCGTCCCCCGCCTCCGCCGACGACAGGGCCAGCAGGTTCTGAGCCAGCGCCTCGAGCCGGGAGGCCTCACGGTGCAGGCGCTGGACCAGCTCCGGGCCTAGCTGCAGCCTCCCGGTCTGCACCGCCTCGAGCCCGGCCCGCAGCGCCGAGAGCGGTGTGCGAAGCTCGTGCGCGGCGTACGCCAAGAAGCGGTGCTCGCGGTCGCGCTCGGCCCTGAGGCGCCTGAGCAGGTCGGCGAACGCACGCGCCAAACGCGCCGGCTCGTCACGCCCGGCAATCACGGGCACGTCTTCGACGGTGGCGAAGCGCTCGGTCGCCTCCGCGAGCCTGCGAAGGGGCCTTAGAGCCAGGCCGACGATCCACCACGCCAGCGTGCCGGTGAGCAGGGTCACCAACGTGGCGACGCCCAGCGACAGCGCCGGGAACGGGCCTAGCACCTCGCGCAAGCCGAGCAGCGGGCGCCCTACCTGAACCACGACTCCCGCGTCCTCTTCGCGAACGGTGTACACGCGCCACTCGCGCACCGTGTTCGCTCCGGCGCCCTCCAGGATGCGCTCGGCGTCGAGCGGTCTCGGTGCGCCGACCGCGCCGCCAGTCCAGATCAGCTGCCCGTCGACGTAGACGTGGGCGGAGGAGGTGCTGCGCTCCCCCGTGAGGTAGCTGGAGACGACCATCGGGATCCTGACCGCCTCGTCCTCGCGCGCCACCGCTACCTCGGCGACGAGGTTCGCGAGCAAGCGGTTCTCGCTGTCGAACCCGAGCATCCTGAGGTTCAGCAGGCCCAGGTAAGTGAGCGCCAAACCGAGCACGGTGCCGAGCAGCGTCAGGCCGCCTGCGACCAAGGCGAGCTTCGTGCGCAACCTCACCCGGACCCCCTAACTCGGAGCGGCTCTGTAGCCGACACCTCGCACGGTCTCGACGATCTCGTCACCGAGCTTCGCGCGAAGGTTGCTCACGTACACGTCGACCACGTTGGAGCTGTGCTCGAACCC
>SKSV01000283.1 GCA_007122815.1 Trueperaceae bacterium
CAAAGCGATCGCGAACGACCCGTCCGGGGCGATCTCGGTCGGTACCCAGGGCCGATGTCGCCATACCGTGTCCGTTGGCGGCGCTGTGCCGGTCGCGCACGCGCCCGCCACCAGCGTCGCCGCGACCGCACCGCCCTCGTAGCCGTCGACGGCGCCGTCGATGCCGGTCACCAACGCGACCACCGCCGGGGGGATCTCGTACGCCGCGATCGAGTCGTCATCGGTGGCGCCCTCCACCTCGAACGTTGCCGACGCCTGGAGTCGGCCGGCGTAGGGTCCCGTATCCCACCACGCGCGGACGGTGTACACGCCAGGCGGCGCGTCCTCGTCCAGCGTGAAGGCGTTCTCGCGCGGGTCGACGAGCAGCGCACGCCAACCGCTCGCCGCATGGATCACGTGTCCGGTCGGGTCGGTCACCTCGAGATCCACCAGGTCGTTCGTCGCGGCAGCGCCGTCGGGCTGGTGCCAGATGCTCACGACCTCGTGCCCGAAGCCGTCTTGAAGAGCGCCGCTGAAACCTACCTCGTGGCCGGGCTGGTAAGTTCCCTGCAGCGGTGCGATGTCGAGCACCGCCTCGCCGCCGAGCGTGAGCGTGCGGCTGGCGCCAGCCGGGGTGAGGTCGTGCGGCCCCGCCGCGAAGTTGTGGGTCCACTCCTCCTCACTCGCAGCGGCGCTGAAGAACACGACGTGAGAGGCTGAGTATTGCTGCGGACTGAAACGGATCCAGGTGCCGTCGATGCACGCCGTGTTGGCCCTGGCCCAGCGCACGGCGCTTCGCAGCGCGCGCGGGCAGACGAGCGTCCGCGCGACCCAACCTGGTGGCACGGGATCATCGAACGCCTGAGCGAACTCGAAAGCCGGTGCCGTCGTCGCCTCGAAGGCGAGCGTGCCACTACTCGCGACGACCTCGCTGCGCCACAGGTGGAAGCCGCGCTCCGGTACCCAGCCCGTGAACACCAGGTCGTAGGAAGCCCGCTCGACCCGCAGCAGCGTGGCCTCACGCTCCACGTCCATGATCTCGCCGAGCGCCCACACCCCGCCGTCGAGGCCGCGCGCGAACTGCACCATGTGGCGACCGAGATGGCCCTCGTCAGTAACGTCCAGCCGGAGGTCGACGAGTGCGGGCGCAGCGGGATCCACAGCGATCGTCCCGGGTATGCTCACTGCCGCGAAGGTACGCACCACGCCCTTGGGAGCGTGGCCCGGGAACACGACCGTCACGAACACCTGGTAACTCCCCCCAGTGGGTGCATGGCCGTCGTTGAGGTCATGGAGGAGGGCCACGCCGGCGTCATCCGATGTCGCGCGCAACACCCACAGGTCGGGTACGTCCGGGCTCGCATCGACGACGACGGCCACCACGCGCGCGCCAGCGACCGCATTCCCGAGGAAGTCCGTCACCACCGCCGCCAGATACCGCGCCGGGTCCGGGTTCTCACCTGGGCTTGACCCCTCGGCCTCGGGGACCGCCAGGTCGCCTGCTTGCATCGCCATCGTCGACGTTCCTTCCCTCCGCCCCTTGGCCACCACGCCGTAGCGATACTCGACCCCCGCCAGGACGTCCTCATCGCGTAGCGAGCGCGCCTGCGGACCGACCTCAGCCACAAGCTCCAACGCCGCAGCCGAGGCCTCGAGCACCTGCATAGGCGGCCATGCCTCGATCGCCCCCTCGCGGAGGCGCCGCGTCGCGCGATCGATCGCGCCGCCGACAGCCTCCCGGTACACGGCGAAACCCGTCGCGTTCACGCCATCGTGCGACCAGTTCACCAGTACGTAGCCCGCACCGGCCGCGGCCGTCACGCCGGTGGGCTCGGCCGGCGGCGTGCCGGCACCACGGCCGGGCAGACCGACACCGCAGCCAGCCAGGCCCGCGACGAGGGCGGCAGCGATGAGGAGCGCCAGCGCCCCGGTAACCGAGCGGAGGCAGGAGCGCGGCGAGAACACCGAGGTAGGACGCTTCCGTGCCATCTTGGCCTCCATCCCCCGGCGACCGTGGTCGGAGTCTAGGTGGGCGAGCGTTCCCGAAGCGTTCCTGCGAGGGCTGCGTGCCCGAGCGCACCTCCCGGGCGGCTCGGATCGTCGACGGGTCGGCGTGGGGCCTGCGTGGGGCCTGCGTGCGGGTCCCGCATGTGGCTCGGGCGTGTTGCGAACGGTTTGGGAACGCTGTGGTCCCTACGATGGGTGGTCGATGATGGCTCGAACCACGTTGATCACCGTGACGGCGGCTCCGGAGTCGGTGGCGATCAGTGTTGCGCCGACGACCGTTGGCGAGATCGGAGGTGGGTGATGGTTCGGTCGTGGTGGTTCGTCTGCGTGGTGGCTGTGGGGACGTTGCTGGTGGGTTGTCCGTTCTCGAAGAGCGTGCCCGTGCCGCCGTTCGCGAGCGTCCATGCCGGCGGCGGCTTTTCGTTGGCGCTCGACGAGGCGGGAAACGCGTGGGCGTGGGGTCACGACCGAGAGGGTCAGCTCGGTGTCGGGGGAACCGTCTTTCCCACCTTCCGCACGAAGCCGATGCCGGTCCGCATGCCCAGGGGCGTGCGTTTCACGAGCGTCGCCCCGGGTTCGTCGCACTCGTTGGCGCTCGACGCTGATGGGAACGCCTGGGCATGGGGAGCCAACTGGCGTGGCGAGCTCGGGGACGGCAGTGACGTCTTCTTCCGCTACACGCCCGTGCCGGTGCGGTTGCCTGCGGACGTCGCCTTCACTAGCATCAGCGCTGGCTCGGGGCACGTGTTGGCGCTCGATCACGACGGCAACGCCTGGGCCTGGGGCTGGAACGCGTACGGTCAGCTCGGGGACGGCAGTACGGACAGTCGCAGTACGCCCGTGCCGGTGCCCATGCCCGAGCGCGTCACGTTCGCGAGCGTCGTCGCCGGCCTCTCCACCTCGTTGGCGTTGGACCGGGACGGTAGCGTCTGGGCATGGGGGTACGACCGCGGTGCACTCGGCGCCGACGACAGCCCCGTGCGCGATACGCCCGTGCCGGTGCGCATGCCCGAGGGCGTGAGCTTCACGCGTGTGTCCGGCGACGAGGGGTACGTGCTGGCGCTGGACCAGTACTCGAACGTCTGGGAGTCGAGTACCGGCGGGGCGGGTGGTGCGGCCTCCAGCGGTGCGCTCATGCCAGTGAACTTCCCAGAGGGTGTCACGATCACCAGTATCTCTGGCCGCGACCATTCGCTGGCGCTCGACGAGGACGGGAACGTGTGGGCCTGGAGGAACAACTTCTTCGGTCAGCTCGGGGACGGCAGTCGCGTCTCCCGAGATGCCCCTGGTCGTGTGGCTGCTCCGTGACTTCCCATCGTCGTCGGAGGCCGACGAACGGCGGCGCAGGTGAGTTGGCGCCGGTCGAGACCGGGACGTAGGAGCCGCTGACGCGCACCAGTGAATCAAGCCGCGCGACGAGGGGAGAGGTAGCGTGTGCGGATGGACACCTCGATCTACCGCGGTTGCATGCCGGCTCTGATGACGCCCTGCGACGCCGAAGGCAGGCCCGACCACGACGTCCTGGTGAGCAAGGCGCAGGAGCTGGTCGAGGTCGGGATGAGCGGAGTCGTCTACTGCGGTTCCATGGGTGAGTGGCCGCTGCTTTCGGATGAGCAACGTCAGGAAGGTGTGCGGCGCCTGATCGAGGCCGGTGTCGAGGTCGTGGTGGGCACCGGGGCGCAGAGCCCGGCTGCAGCGGCTGGGCATGCGGCCCACGCTCGCGAGGTGGGCGCCCATGGGCTGATGGTGATTCCACGGGTGCTGTCGCGAGGTACGTCGGTGAGTGCGCAGCGTCAGCACATCGCCGGTGTCCTGGCCGCCGCACCCGAGCTGCCTGCCGTCATCTACAACAGCCCCTACTACGGCTACGAGACCGGTCCGGAGCTCTTCTTCGAGCTCAGGCGCGAGCACGCGAACCTCGTAGGGTTCAAGGAGTTCGGAGGCGCCACCGCGCTGACGCGCGCTGCCGAGCACATCACGCACACTGACGACGATCTACTGTTGCTCGTCGGGGTCGACACCCAGGTGTTCCACGGTTACGTGCGCTGCGGTGCCGCGGGTGCCATCACCGGGATCGGGAACTGCCTTCCCGCTCAGGTCCTCACGCTGGTGGACCTGAGCCGTCGCGCCGCTGCGGGCAACGCCGAGGCGACGCGTCTCGCTCGAGAACTGGACGACGCGCTTCACGTTCTGTCGCGCTTCGACGAAGGGCCCGACCTGGTGCTGTACTACAAGCACCTCGCGACGCTGCTCGGCGACGAAGACTACGCCCGCGCGATCGACCCTGATGACGCCTTGAGCGCGAGCCAGAAGCGCTACGCCGAGGAGCAGCTGCGGCGTTTCCAAGAGTGGTGGCGTGAGTGGCCCGGTAGACAGGGTGTCGCCTGAGCGTCGTGCCCATTGCCCATGCCGGGTTGGTTCAGCCGCACCCGCAGCCTGAACGGCCGCAGCCCGCGATCACTGACAGGCGCTGCTCGATCTCCCTCGAGGTCGGCGTGGCGGCGAGTCCCCCGAGGGAGGTGCAGCGATGCTCGCGCGGCATCCGTACAGCCACGTCCCTCGCAGCGTCGATCACCTCGTCGAGCGGGATGAGGGGGTCGAAGCCGGCGAGGGCCATGTTGGCGCACGCGAGCGCGTTGCTGGCCGCCATGACGTTCTTGCCGAGGCATGGCGCCTCGACGCGGTTGGCGATCGGGTCGCAGATCAGGCCCAGCATGCTCTGCAGCGCCATCGAGGCCGCGGCCAGGGCCTGGTCTCGGTTACCGCCGGCGAGGGTGACCAACGCCGCAGCCGCCATGCACGCCGCGGCACCGCCCTCGGCTTGACAGCCGCCGACTTCAGCCGCGAACGTCCAGCGCGTGGTGAAGAACACGCCGATTAGGCCAGCAGCGAGCATCGCGCGCGCCACTTCCTCCTCGGAGTAGCCCATCTCCTCGGCGATGGCGATCACGGCGCCGGGGAGGGCCGCGCACGCGCCTGCGGTCGGCGCGGC
>SKSV01000045.1 GCA_007122815.1 Trueperaceae bacterium
CAGGGGAGGCGCCGCCGCTCGCGGCGGGCCGTCGGCGCCTGCTCGCTCACCGCTGCTCCAGCGCGTCGGGGTCCGTCTCGGGTGGCTCCAGGGCGTGCCTGGTGAGCCACGTCTCCAAGATCAGCACGGCGCTGGCTTCGTCAACGCGACCCTTCTGCCTGCGCTTGGCAAGGGGTAGACCGCTCCCGCGCAACTCTCTGCGCGCCGCCTGACTGGTGAAGCGCTCGTCGACCAGCTCGACCGGCAGCCCCAGCTCCGCGAGCCGGGTCGCGAAGCGCCGCACCCGTGCGGTCTGCGCGGAGTCAGCACCGTCCGTGCGCAGCGGCAACCCGAGGACAACGCGAGCCGCGCCTTCCTGGCGCAGCAGCTCTCGAAGCGCATCCAGCGCGCGCTCCTCGTCTTCACCCGCGAGCGTGCCTCGGCCGAAGGCCATGCGCGAACCGACGCGCCCCACGGCGACGCCCGTGCGGGCCCCTCCAGGGTCGAGGGCCACTACCACCTCGCCCGGGCGAGGTGCCGCGCCGGCGCGTGCGGCACCGGCAGAGGGTCGCTCGCTCAAGCCGCCAGTACCTCCCCCACGCTCGCGAGAGCGGTCTTCAAGCCTTCCGCGTCGCGCACCCCCGCCTGCGCCATGTCTGGTCGGCCACCACCGCCGCCGCCGCCGCGGCGGGCCAGCTCCCTGACCAGGTTCCCCGCGTGGGCTCCGCGCGCCAGGGCTTCGCTGTCGACCTTCACGACCAGCGCTTGGCCGCTGCCCACGACCACCAGGTCGGCGCCGGTGCGCTGGAGCAGGTTGTCGGCGGCGTTGCGCAGAGCGGCGGCGTCCAGCCCCTCCAGCGCGGCGGTGGCGTAACTGAAGCCTCCCGCCTCGTGCACCTCGCTGCCGGCCACCGCGCCGGTCTGGGCCGCCGCCAGGCGGTCGCGCAGCTGAGCGCTCTCGCGCTGTGCGGCGCGCAGGTCCGCCTGCAGCTTGCTCAAGCGCTCCTCGAAGGTGTCAGGCGTCGCGCCCAAGGCGCGGGCCCCGGCCTGCACGACTGAGCGCAGGTTCTGCACGTGTTCCAGTGCCGCGCTGCCGGCGACCGCCTCGAGGCGCCTCACGCCCGCGGCAGCGGCCTCCTCGGCCGTGACGACCATGGCGCCGATCTCCCCGGTGCGGCGCACGTGGGTGCCGCCGCAGAGCTCGACGGAGGCGGCCTCGGCTTCACCTATGCGCACCATGCGGACACGTTCACCGTACTTCTCGCCGAAGAGCATCATGGCGCCGGCAGCGCGCGCCTGCGCGATCGGCACAACGCTTGCGCTGACCTCGAGGTCGGCTTGGATCCAGGAGTTCGCCAGCCGCTCGACCTCGCGGAGCTGAGCGGGAGTGACGGCCGCGCCGTGACTGACGTCGAAGCGGAGCCGTTCGGGCGCCACCAGCGAGCCGGCCTGCGCCACGTGATCGCCCAGCACCCTGCGGAGCGCCGCGTGCAGCAGGTGGGTGGCGGTGTGGTGCTTCTCCGTCTCGCGCCGGGCGGGGTCGACCGTCACGCGCACGCTGTCACCGAGCGCGAGGGTGCCCCTCACCAGGCGTCCCTGGTGCAGCACGTGACCGTGCTGCGTGCGGCTGGTTCCCGCGACGACGAAGGCGCCTCCGGGCCAAGCGAGCTTGGCGGCGTCACCGACCTGGCCGCCCCCCTCCGGGTAACAGGGGCTGCGGTCTAGGACCACCTGCGCGCTGGCCCCCTCGCGGACGCTCTCGCGGCGTTCACCGCCCTCGAGCAGCGCGAGCACCGTCGCTTCAGCGTCGAGGGTGTCGTAGGCAAGCGACTCGGTGGCGGGCAGGTCGGCGGCCAGGTCCGCGAGCTGGTCGCCCGAGTCGCCGAACATCGCGCCTTTGGTGCTGGCTCCGCGCGAGCGTTGCCGCGCTACCTCGCGCGCCTCGGCGTAACCCTCGCGGTCCACCTCCAAGCCGCGCTCGGCGGCCATCTCGACGGTCAGGTCGAGCGGGAACCCGTAGGTCTGCCAGAGGTCGAACGCCACCGCCCCCGGCAGCATCTCTCCGGCTAGAGCGTCCAGCACCTGGGCCACCCGTGCGATGCCCGCCTCCAAGGTGGAGAGGAACTGCTCCTCCTCCGCCTTCACGACACTTGCTACGCGACCGCGTTGGTCGTGCACCTCCGGGTAGGCGCCGCCCATGGACTGAGCCACCGCTTCCACGAGTTGGTGGATGAGCGGCTCGCGCACGCCCATGGTCCAGGCGTGGCGCGCGGCGCGCCGGATGAGCATCTTGATGACGTATCCGGGCCCGTCGTTGGCTGGGAGGATGCCGTCGGCGATGCACATCGTCACCGCGCGTGCGTGGTCGGCGATGATGCGGTGCGAGACGCTCTCGAGGTCGCGGTAGGGCACACCGGACGCCTCCTCGATCGCGCGGACGCTCGGCCCGAACAGCTCCGTAGAGTAGGCGTCGCGTGCGCCGGTCACGACGCTTGCCAGGCGCTCGAAACCCATACCGGTGTCGATGTTCTTCATCGGCAGCGGTTTCAGCTCGCCGTCGACCAGGTCGAACTGTGTGAACACCAGGTTCCAGACCTCGACGAAGCGGTCCCCGGAGCCGGTGTTCGGCCCGGTCTCGTCGGCGCTGCCGTACTCGGGGCCGCGGTCGTAGAAGATCTCGGAGCACGGTCCGCACGGGCCGCTGCGTCCGTCCTTGACCGCGTTGGCGGGCCAGAAGTTGTCGGCTTCGCCGAAACGCGACACGCGCTCCTCGGGCAATCCCAGTTGTTGGGTCCAGATCTCGTGGGCCTCGTCATCGTCCGTGAACACCGTCACCCACAAGCGTTGGGGATCGAGACCCAACCATGCGGGATCGCTGAGGAACTCCCACGCCCAGGCGGCGGCCTCGGCCTTGAAGTAGTCGCCGAACGAGAAGTTGCCCAGCATCTCGAAGAAGGTGTGATGCCGGCGGGTGCGACCGACGTTCTCGATGTCGGAGTCCTTGCCGCCCGCGCGCATGCACTTCTGGGCGGTCACCACCCGCGGCCACACCCCCTCGACGCCCGCGAAGCGGGGCGTGGCGCCCTGGAAGTAGGGCTTGAACTGCTGCATGCCCGCCACGTTGAACATCAGCGTGGGGTCCTCGCTCTTCAGGGAGGCCGACGGACGCACGAGGTGCCCCTTGGACTCGAAGAAGCGAAGGTACGTGGAGCGGAGCTCGTCGAGCTCTCGTATGGTCGCCATGAGAACGCCTCCGGGGCGACACCTGGGTGGGCGCCGCCGCGAGCAGGCGCCATCATACCGGCCTGCCGCGGGCGTACGATGCCGTCGTGAACGACACGCCGACTCAGTCGAGCGCACGTTCCGACGAGGCCGCAACTTCGTATGGCGCGACGCAGTTGCGCGCTCTGCTGCTCGTGGCAGTTCTGGCCTTCCTGATGCTCGGAGCGCTCCAGTCGCTCTACGGACCCTCGTTCGCGGCGCTCCAAGCGCGTTACGGCGTGAGCGTCGCGCAGGTCGGGGGAGGGGTCTCGGCCCACTTCGCGGGCGGCTTCCTCGGGGTGCTCGCGGCAGGGTTGGTGCTGGCGCGCCTTGGGTACCGCCGCAGCCTGATGAGCGCGGCGGCGCTCATCGCGCTCGGCGCGGCCGTCGTCGGCCTCGCCGCCACCTGGCCGTTGGCGCTCGGAGCGGCGTTCCTGGCAGGCTTGGGTTTCGGTCAGGCGGTGGTGGCCCTGAACCTGGTCGTGGCGCGCGTCTACGGCGCGAGGGCCGGTGGACCGCTCAACGCTCTGAACGGTCTCTACGGGCTCGGAGCGGTGGTGGGACCGGCTGCGGTGGCGCTGGCGACCTCGCGTCTGGGCCCGACCCCTCTCGCGGGCACGCTGGTGTTCGGTGGCGTCGCGCTGGCGGCGCTGAGCCTCGCGCTGGCCTCGACTTCGCTCGGCTGGCTGCCGGAGCCACGGCGGCCACGCTCGGGTGCGGCGGCCGCCTTCCCGTTCGGCGTGCTCCTGTTCATGTTGCTCTTCTTCCTCTACGTGGCCACTGAGATCGGCACCCCCGCATGGATACCGACGCACCTGGCGCCCCGGCTGGGGGAGGCCAACGCCGCCCTGGTGGCGTCGGGCTTCTGGGCGGCGCTGACGCTGGGGCGCTTCCTGGTGGTCCCGATCGCCGGTCGCACACGGCCCCGTGACCTGGTCCTGGGAGGCTGCCTGCTGGCTCTGCTGGGCTTGTCGCTGGCGCAGCTCCCGGCGCTGGCGCTAGTGGGGTACGTGATCGCAGGCCTGGGCTTGGCGCCGGTCTACCCGACCACCATCGCCTGGCTCCAGTGGCGCTTCGGTGACCGCGGCGAGCAGGTGACGCCTCTGGTCATCGCCTCGGGCAACCTCGGACCCGTGTTCGGCGCGCCGGCGGTCGGTATGGTCGTCGCGGCCAGCAGCCCCGAAGCCGTGCCGAGCGTGTTGAGCGCGCTCGCGGCTCTGTTGTTGCTGAGCGTGGCTGTGACCTGGTGGACCTCTAGACAGGCGGAGCGCCGAGCCGCGCGCTGCTAGGCTCGTGTTGCGTGGTGGTTGCGTCGCTCCACGGTGCGTCGCTCCACGGTGCGTCGCTCCACGGTGCGTCGCCCCACGGTTGGTCGCCCCACGAGAGGAGCACGACGATGCAGGATCGAGAAGACCAGGATCGAGAAGACAGAGAGGGCAGCGCGCAGGGCGAGGCGCAGGGGCCGGGGCAGGGCGAGGCGCAGGGCCCGGCGCCGGTGGAAGCCGACCTGCCGGCGCACCTGCTCGACACGCTGCGGGCGGCGTACCGCCGGCAGCGAGCGCTGGGTGAGCGCGCCCTGGCTCAGGTCGAGGCCAACCACTGGCACGTCTGCCTCGACGAGCGCAGCAACTCCATCGCCATCATCGTGCGGCACATGGCGGGCAACATGCGCTCGCGCTGGAGCGACTTCCTCACCAGCGACGGGGAGAAGCGCGAGCGCGACCGAGACG
>SKSV01000307.1 GCA_007122815.1 Trueperaceae bacterium
ATGTTCCTGGCCGGATCCGCTCCGGATTCGCTGTCCGCGCAGGTGGTGCCGGATCCGAATGATCACTGGGACAGTCTTTGCGTGAACCTGGCCTTTCAGAACGGCAGCATTGCGACGGTGGCCTACTACGCGAACGGCGCCACGGCGTTGCCGAAGGAGTACATCGAGGTTTCCAGCGCCGGACAGACGGCGGTGATCGATGACTTCAGCCGGTCCCGGTTCCTGGGCCGCAAAATGCGGACCCTGCGCAGTCGGGGCCAGGACAAGGGACATGCGCGCGAGGTTGAGCTGTTCCTGAAGGCCGTTCAGACCGGCGAAGAGGGCCTCCAACCCTCGCCGGGCGTCCGCGACCACCGCGACGGCCCCGAGCTTGTGGGCGTCCATGGGCACCACGTTGAGGCCCACGAAGCCGACGTCGGGGCGCTGGAAGGCAGTCATGGAGGCGGTGGTGAAGTCGCTCAGGCGCGTGCCGACGCACAGTACGAGGTCGGCTGCAGCCGCCAGTCGGTTGGCGGCCAAGCCGCCGTTGGCTCCGACAGGACCCACGCTCATCGAGTGGTGCCACTCGAGTGCTCCCTTGCCGGCCTGCGTCTCCGCCACCGGCACCGCGTAACGCTCCGCGAAGGCGCGCAGCGCGTCCTGCGCACCTGAGTAGATGGTCCCGCCGCCCGTGACGATGAGCGGACGCTCCGCCGAGCCCAGCAGCCGCGTGGCGGCCGCTACGGCTTCCGGCTCGGGAACCGGTCTTCTAACGTGCCAGATGCGCGGCTCGAAGAACCTTGCGGGCCAATCGAACGCCTCGGCTTGCACGTCCTCCGGCAAGGCGATGGTCACGGCGCCGGTCTCGGCCGGGTCGGTCAGCACGCGCATGGCTTCTGGCAGCGCCGAGAGGAGCTGCTCGGGTCGCTCGATGCGGGTGAAGAACCTGGACACGTAACGGAAGGCGTCGTTGGCGCTCACGTCGTGCTCGATGGGGTGCTCGAGCTGCTGGAGTACGGGGTCGGGACGCCGGTTCGCGAAGAGGTCGCTGGGGAAAAGCAGCACCGGCAAGCGGTTGACGGTGGCTCCGGCGGCGGCGGTGAGCATGTTCGTGCTGCCCGGACCGATCGAAGCCGTGCAGGCGAAGGTGGCGAGGCGATCTACGTGCTTCGCGTAGGCCGCTGCTGCGTGCACCATGGCCTGCTCGTTCTGGGGCCTGTAGCTCGGCAGCCCGAGCGGACCACCGAGTTCCTCGAGCGCCTGGCCGAGTCCGGCCACGTTGCCGTGGCCGAGGATGGCCCACACGCCCGGGATGGTGCGGCGTCTCTCGCCGTCGCGCTCGCTCTGCTGTGCGACCAGGAACCTCACGATCGCCTGTCCTACGGTGGCGCGCACGTCAGCCATGCCCCTCGACTCGATTCTCGGCCAACACGGTTCGCTCCCTTCCGAGCCAGTGACGCGTCCGCGCACGCCCGAGGCGGCGCGTTCCTCTGGAGGACCGGCTCTTTCCTGCCCACCACGGTACGACGGCGCGGGCGTCGACACCTCGGGGCGAAGGCGTCCCCGCAGGCGCGGTCGCCAGCGCGGGACTCACCGGCCGGTGATCTCCTCTACGACCTTCATGAACGCCGCCACCTTGGCCTCGGACACGGGTGTCCACCAGACCCCCTCTTCCTTGAGGGCGCTGGCCACGATGACGCCGTCGGCGATGCCGAGTACCTCACCGACGTTCGTCTGACTCACACCGCTGCCGACCAGGAGCGGCAGCCCCGTCGCCTTGCGCACGACGGCGAGCTCGGCTAGTTCGGCGCCGTCACCGGTGCGCTGACCTGTGACGATCACCGCGTCAGCGTCGAAGAACTCCAGGTCGCGCGTGAGTTCGGGAAGGCCGCGGTCGGCGACGATGGCATGGGCTCCGTGCTTGACGTGCACGTCGGCGAAGACACGCACGCCATAGGCTCGCAGCCAGGCTCGGTAGCGGGTCGCCGATGCGGCGGGCCCTTCCAGGATGCCTTCGTTGGCGACGTAGGCGTTGGCCCACTGGTTGACCCGGACGAAGCTGGCGCCGCTGGCATGCGCCACGGCGAGTGCGTGGTGCGCGCCGTTGGCTAGCACGTTGACGCCCAGAGGCAAGCCCACCTCTCGGCGCACGCGGTCCGCGATGACCGCCATGACGGCGGCCGTCTCCGGCCCGAGGTCGCTAGGTTTGGCGAACGGGATGTCGCCGTGGTTCTCGACGATCAGCCCGTGGACACCGCCACGTGCGTAACGCTCGGCGTCGAGCAAGGCAGTCTCAACGAGCTCGTCCATCGTCGCGCCGCGGTACTCGGGCGCCCCGGGAAGGGGCGGCAGATGGACGACCCCGATCACCGCCCGGCTGCGGGCGAAGAGCGCCTGGATGGCGTGGGTCTTGGAACGGTACACGGGTGGCATGCTCACCTCACAGCCTGGGGTCCTGGAGGTCTGCCCACTGCCAGCTCGGAGCTCAAGGTGCGCTCCGCGCCGCGCGCCAGCCCCTACCGCTGTCGCGGACGGCGTTCACCTGCGCCGCGAACTCGCGGTCCGAGACCCTGAGGTGGGCGGCTTCGTTGTACCAAGCGCCGCCCCGGAAGCCGGCTCCCACCTCGTCGGCACCGGGCCAGGTGGCGACGTTGGCATCGCCAGCGGCGTCCAGCAAGCCGTCACCGTGGCTGCCCGCGAAGCGCCGACCCTCGACGTTGCCGACCGTCACCGTGCGCTCCCAGAGGTTCCCACTCAGCTCCATGACGCCGTAGTAGCTTGCGCCGGAGCCCTCGCGCGACTCGCCGTCGGCCGCGAACGCACCCACGCGAAGGGGCCCTGCGGGGGTCAGCCGCTGATCGAAGTTCGCGTTCGCCGAGAAGGGGGTCGGCACCTCCTGGATCGAGCCCTCGTCCTGGAGGGCCGTCGCGGCGGTGATGCCGGTGCCACTCCAGGCGTACTCGTTCGGGACGGGCGCGAGCGGCCCGCGCGCGGCCTTCTCGAACTCGAGCTCGCTCAGCGGACGCAACGCAGCCCAGTCGGCGAAGGCGGCACCGTCTGCCCAGCTCAGGAAGTTGGCGGCCACGTGCGGGAGGGTGGTCGCGTAGCTCCCTACCGCCTCACCCGTGATGGCGTACCGGCGTTGAGCGCCCACGTGCACCCGAGCGTCCGCCTGGGCCTGCGTGAGGGTGTTGAGGAAGGCCGCGTACTGCCCCTGGGTGATCTGGTGCTTCATGACGTAGAAGGCGTCGTAGCCGGTAGGGAAGCTGCGGTTGGTGCTGCCGTCGGGAGCACCGGAATCAACTCCCACGCTCCAGTTGAGTTGGCCCTCCCCCGCCCCGAGGTCGAGCGAGGTCTGCCCTCGGACGACGAACGGGTCGTCCGAGGAGCCGTTCCTGAACGCGCTGGCCTCGTCCCCACCGGTGCCGAGCGCGAAGCTGCCGCGCGGCACGTGGACCATCTCGATGGCGAACACCCTGACGTCCTGGACGTCACCCTCGCTGACGCCGTCGAGGGCGGAGTCCCAAGCCAGGCGCACGCCGCGGGCTTCGAACGCGCCGAAGCCCGGCGCCTGGCGGTAGACGAAGGCGCCCTTACCGTCACTCGAGGCGTCGATCGACACACCCGCCTCGGCGCCGTGGCCGTGAGTCAGCAACGTGGCGTGCTCCCAACCTCCGCCCACGACCCGGAACTTGACGAACACCCAGGCGGCGTCCCAGGTGTCTGCGGCTGCCACGTAAGACGGCCGGAGGTCACCCCTCCAGGAGCTCTCCCACGCCAGATCGAAGCCCACAAGACGCGGGTCGGAGGCGCTGCTCCGGCTCGGCCGTAGCACCTTCACCTGTGAGACGCTCGCGTAAGGTGAAGCCACGCGCTGCTCATCCAGTACCAGGACCCGCAGATCCGCACCGAACCGAGGGCTCTCGTGACTCTGCGCCGTGACGAATGCGACACCGGGTCCTAGGGCCGTCACGAGTCCGGACGCGCTCACGCGCGCCACGTTCGCGTCGCTGGTCGACCACTCGACCGTCCGACTGGCTGCACCGGTAACGTGGACGTTCGCGCGGATCGTCATCGACTCACCGATCTTCAGAGCGATCAGTTCCTCGTCGATGTCGACGGCGATCACGCGCCCTTCCGGTGGGCACCCGACGAGCAGCAGCACCACCGCGCACAGGAACAGGTTCGACAACGAGCGACGCACTCTCACCACCATCCGTCCTGCCACCAGGGCACGAACTCGGCTCGGCCCGCCACCACGCTTCTCGCGGACAGCCTCGCCACGTAGTATGGCGCTTACCTGAGCACGAGCCGTTCGAGCGCGGCTCGGCCCGCCACCTTCCCGAGAGGAGCGCCCAAATGCGCAAGCAAGCCTTCGGCAAGTCGCAAGCCCCCCTCACGCCCGCCCTCCGGGTCGGCGACACGGTCTACGTCTCGGGCCAGGTGCCCGTCGACACGCACGGTCGCGTGGTCGGGGACGACGTCACGGGTCAGACCGCCCAGGTCTTGGCCAACCTCGAGGCGCTCCTGGAGGCCGCCGGGGCGAGCAAGGCCGACGTGGTGAAGACCCTGGTGATCCTGTCGAACGTCAAGCGCGACTTCGCGGCGATGAACGCGGTCTACGAGGAGTTCTTCCCGGATCCCAAACCCACCCGGAGCACGTTCGGCGCAGAGCTTGCCATCGACGTGCTGGTCGAGATCGAGGCGGTGGCCGTCGTTGGGGCGGGCGGCCCTACAGGAAGTCGATGAAACCACCCTCAGGTCGCTCACCCGCGTAACGTTCGCTCCAGCGAACGAGCGCGTGCGCGATCGCCTCTGCGCGCGTGTTCGGCAAGCTGCGCGGGACGATCACGACGCCTGCATGGGGTTGGTTCGTCGCGTAGCAGGCACGGGTGAGGGTGATGAAGTCGTCACGATTGCGGGTCACCAACACACGTCCCTCAGCTGCCGCGAACGCCAGCTGGTCCGCGTCAGGC
>SKSV01000175.1 GCA_007122815.1 Trueperaceae bacterium
CCAGGCGCGCGGACCGCGCAGGTCGTCCAGGCCGATGAAGCCGGTCGTGACCCCTGCTGCCCTGAGCGGCACGACCAGGAGCGCCGAGATGCCCTGCAGTTCGAGTACCAGGCGCTCGTGCACGACGTCAGGGTCGAGCGCACGGACGTCCTCGATGGCGACGTGCTCGCCACGGTAGAAGCGTCCTCTCCAGGCTTCGATGACGTCGAGCGGCATCTGCTGCAGCGTGCCACGCTGTGGGCTCACGCCCGGAGCGCACCACTCGAAGGTGTTGCTCGTCGTCTGGTCTCGCTGATCGTGCTCGAAGACGTAGACGCGGCCGACGTCGAGCGTAGATCCCAACTCGGCCATGAGAGCCTCGACGGCGGCGACGACACCAGATCGCTCGACGTCGGCGAGCGCGAGCGCCAGGCGCACGACCAAGTCGGCGACCAGGTCGCTGCTCGCCTCCACACGCGGCTCCGCCATGCTGCAGGTTACTCGCCGCCCGTAACGTGCTCCTGTCTAGTACCTCACGCTCAGCGGCCGCCGCGACCCTCTCGGACGCGCGGCGTATGCGCCTGCTCACCTGATGGTCAGGCTCCTCATCCGGGCGTTGGTAGCCTCGCACGTCCGCCCGACCACCGGCGTCCGATTCTGTGTGACGTCCGATAGCGAAGCAGGAGCACATCGTGAACACGCAACTCGCCCGCAAGCTAGCCCTCGCCCTCGTGCTCGCCCTCCTAGGGGTTGTCGGCGCTCAGCAGCAAGCGCCCGGTGAGGTCCTCACCGACGACCCGGACGCCGTCGTCATCGCCTTCGGGGGCACCACCGTCACGAAGGTGGAGTTCGATCGAGCCTTCGACATCGCCGCGCGTAGCACCGCCATAGGGCAGGGCATGCCCGTGAGCGAGGAGGTGCTGGAGCAGTTCGAGCCATACCGTATCGGCTTCCTGCAGCAGTACGCGACCCAGCTGGTGCTCGCTGCGGAGGCGAGCGACCGCGGTTTGGCTGCCGAGGCGGCGGCCGTCGATGCCGTGGTCGCCGAGTTGAAGCAGGAGCAGGCCGACGATGCGGCCTTCGAGGCCTGGCTAGACAGCGCCGGTTATGGCGACGAGAGTGAGCTCAGGGAGACGTTGGAGATGAACCTCTCGGCGCAGGCCCTGATCGAGGAGCTCTCCGGCGGTATCGACGTGAATGACGCCACCGTCAGCGACTGGTACGAAGCGAACCCCGAGGCCGTGACGACCGAGGACGGCAGCCTGATGCCCCTCGAGGCGGTTGCCGAGCAGATCGAGCAGATGCTCGTGCAACAGGCGCTCGAGCTCGAGGTCCAGGCGATCACCGAGGCGGCTGGCTTGCAGGTGCACCCCGGAGGCCTGTGATCGAGTTCAGGTGTCGAGCGCGTCCAGGATAGCTTTCGTGAAGAGCTCGACCGCTATGGGGAGGGCAGCCTCGTCCAGGTCGAAGCTCTGGTGGTGATGCGGGAAGGCGCTCTCGGGTCCGCCGTTGGCCCCGACGAACCAGTAGCAACCGGGCGCTCGCTGCAGCCACAAAGCCATGTCGTCGCCCCCCATGATCTGGTCTCCCTCTACCACCCGCTCGACCACGTCCATACCCTCGGCCACCAGGCGCACGCGCTCGGTGGCCGAGGCGTCGTTGACCACCGCGGGTGAGCCCTCACGCCATTCCGATACGAGGCGTCCGCGCTGGCCGCTGACCAGCGCGTCGCAGAGCGCCAGGATGCGCTCGCGTAGGCGTGCGCGTGTTTCGGGCTCGAACGTCCGCAGGGTTCCCTTCAGCTCGACCGATTCTGGGATGACGTTGTAGGCGGTCCCTCCCTGCACGCTGGTGATGCTGATGACGGACTTGTCCACCGGGTCGGTCTCGCGCGACACCAGCGTCTGCAGCACGGTGATCAGTTGTGCCGCGATGACGATCGGGTCGACGGCCTCGTTGGGTTTCGCGGCGTGCCCGCCGCGGCCGTGGATCACCAGCCTGAAGGAGTCCGTGGCGGCCATGCTGGGTCCCGCGCGGAGCGAGACGGTACCCGTGGGATGCATGCTGCTCAGGTGCAGACCGAGGGTGCGCTCTGGTTCGAGGTCATCGAGGGCGCCGTCGGCAAGCATCGCAGCGGCTCCCTTGACGATCTCCTCTGCGGGTTGGAAGACGAAGACCACCTTGCCCCTGAGGTCGTCGCGGCGTTCGGTGAGAAGGTGTGCTACCGAGAGCAGCACTGCGGTGTGGCCATCGTGTCCGCAGGCGTGTGCGGCGCCATCTACCCGCGAGCGGTACTCGACCTCCTTCGCGTCGGGCATCGGTAGCGCGTCCATGTCGGCGCGCGCGATGACGGTGCGTCCGGGCCGGGCGCCCTCGAGCACGGTGACGACCCCCGTCGTCCCCAGGCCGGTGCGGGGAGACAATCCCAACGCCCGCAGCCTCTCGGCGACGATCCGGGCTGTGCGCACCTCTTCGAAGGCGATCTCGGGGTTGGCGTGGAGGTCGCGCCGGAGGGCGACCGTCTCGCTGGCGAGAGCGCGCGCGGCGTCGTGGATCGGGTCCATCTGCTTCCTCCCCTGGCTCGAGCGCGCGCGAGCGCTCGCCGAGACCGTTGATACCTAGGTCGTTGCGCTCGGATCGGTGGCTTCGGCGACGCTTCGGTTGGTGCCCTCGTCGATCAGGCGCTCTCGCATCCTCGCCATGGTCGCCTCGTCGACCCCCGCGGCGCTCAGGTAGGCGCTCGCTCCGCCGTAACGCTCGTCCAGGTGCTCGAGAGCGGGAAGGATGATCTCGGGTGTGGCTCCCAACAGCCTAGCGAAGTCCTCGCGCGCGATTCCGCGCGACTCGGCGTCGACCAGTAGCCTCTCGCGCAGCGCATCGATGCGGTCGTGCGTCAGGACGTAATCCGCCATCACCAGGTCGCGCGGCACGCCCACGCTCTCCAGCATCAGCGCGGCCAGCAGCCCGGTCCGGTCCTTACCGGCCGTGCAGTGGAAGAGGGCGGCTCCGGGGGCCTCGACGAGTAGGCGCAAGGCGCGCGCGAAGGCGGCCCCGGCGTGATCGAGCGCGGCCATGTACAGCCCGCTGAGGTCCCAGGGATCGCTGGGCACCACCGAACCGTCGTATATCGGTTGCCAGACCTCGACCTCGTGGACGATCACGCCGTCGTGTCGAGCGAGGGCGCTGGGGTCGCGCTCGCGCTCGAACGGCTGGCGCAGGTCCACCACGGTGGACAGCGGCAGCCGCGCGAGGCGCTCGGCGTCGGCGCTTCCCAGCGTCAGTAAGGCGTCGGAGCGGAGCATCACGCCGAAGCGCGTGCTGCCGCCGCGAGCGAGAGGCAAGCCGCCAAGGTCTCGGGTGTTGAGGCTGCCTCCCAACTCGAGGATCCTCAGGTCTTGAGGGGTGGGCGCGAGCGTGCGCATCTCCTGAGCGTACCAGGCGAGGTGGAGTCTCCAGGCGTCGCTCTGGCTCGGGCGGCGCGCTCAGCGATCGACGCCGCGCAGCGCCGGGTCCACCACGTCGCGCAGGCCGTCACCGAAGAGGTTGAAGCCCAGGGACGCGAAGAGGATCGCCAGGCCCGAGAACAGCGAAGCCCAGGGGGAGAGCAGCATGAAGTCGCGGCTCTCGGAGAGCATGAGGCCCAACGAGGGTGTCGGCGGCTGGGTTCCGAGGCCTAGGAACGACAGCGACGCCTCCACCAAGATCGCCGTCGAGAGCGATACCGTCAGCTGGACAAGCAGCGGCGCCATGACGTTGGGCAGCACGTGCCGGGTCACGATGCGGCCGCCGCCGGCGCCGAGCGCGCGGGCCGCGGAGACGTAGTCCCAGGACAACACCGTGAGCGCGGGCCCGCGCGCGAGGCGCGCGAAGATCGGCAGGTAGACGACACCGATGGCCAGCGCGGTGTTGGCGCTGCCGGGACCCAGTACCGCCAGGACCGCGATAGCGAGGAGGATTATGGGGAAGGCCAGGAGCACGTCCATAGAGCGCATCAGCACGCGATCGACCCACCCGCCGTAGTAGGCGGCCGTCAGACCGGCTGCCGAACCCAGCACCGAAGCGAGGCCCACGGCGGCGAAGGCCACCGCGATGCTGGTTCGGAAGCCGTAGAGGATGCGCGAGTACACGTCACGGCCGAAGTTGTCGGTGCCTAGCAGGTGTTGGGTGCTGGGCCCCTGGAAGCGGTCTCGGACGATCTGCTCGCGGGGGCCGTGCGTTGCGAGTACGGGAGCGAAGGTCGCGGCGCTCACCACGAGCAGGCACAGGAGGAAGCCCGCGAAGCCGATGCGGTTCCGGACGAGCCGCTTGGCCAGCGTGAGCATCAGCTGTACTCCACGCGCGGGTCGATCCAAGCGTAGGCGAGGTCGACGAACAGGTTCACGAACACGAAGACCACGGTCGTGACGAGGATCACGCCTTGCGCGAGGGGGTAGTTTCGCTCGTTGATCGCCCCGATGACGAGCCGGCCGAGTCCCGGGATGGCGAAGACCTGCTCGATGACGACCACGCCCGAGAGCAGGTAGCCGACTTGCACCCCGATCACCGTGATGACCGGGATCATGGCGTTGCGCAGGGCGTGCTTGTAGAAGAGCGAGCGCGACGCGAGTCCCTTGGCCTTGGCCGTCCTGATGTAGTCGAGGCTGAGGACGTCGAGCAGGCTAGAGCGCAGTATGCGCGTGAGCGCGGCGATCATGGGTAACGCCACGGCGAAGGTCGGCAGCGCCATGCGCAGCAGGTTGCCGACGGGGTCTTGGCCGAAGGCCACGTAGCCGATGGTGGGCCAGGCCGGCAGGTAGGTCGAGGTCGCGTACAGCAGCAGCACGCCTATCCAGAACGAGGGGACCGTGAGCCCGACGATGGAGGTCACCCTAACGAGGGTGTCGGCGTGACCGCCGCGCGCGCGGGCGGCTACGATCCCCAGCGGGAAGGCCGCCACGATGGAGAAGGTGAGCGCCATGGCG
>SKSV01000422.1 GCA_007122815.1 Trueperaceae bacterium
AGCAGGAGCTCGGGCGCGCACTGATGCGCATCGCGCACGAGATCGTGGAGCGCGCGAAAGGCGTCGACGGCTTGGCGCTGGTCGGCATCCACACCCGCGGCGTGCCCATCGCTGCGCGCCTCGCCGACCTCATCGAGCGCTTCGAGGGCGTGCGGCCGATGAGCGGCAAGCTCGACATCACGCTCTACCGCGACGACCTGACCGAGATCGCGCTGCAGCCGGTGGTGCGCAAGACGGAGGTCCCCTTCGACGTGCGCGGCACGACCATAGTGCTGTGCGACGACGTCCTCTACACCGGCCGCACGGCGCGCGCCGCGCTAGACGCGCTGGTCGACATGGGCAGGCCGGCCGTCATCCAGTACGCGGTGCTGATCGATCGCGGTCACCGCGAGCTTCCCATCCGCGCGGACTACGTAGGCAAGAATGTGCCCACGAGCCGCACGGAGGTGGTGAAGGTGAAGCTGCGGGAGGTCGACGGCGAGGACGCCGTGCAGCTACTCGAGCTGGCGGACGGCTGAGGCGCCGGCGATGATCCCCGGCAGCACGCCAATCGATCAGCGCCCCACCGACACGACCCCACGACATCGCCACCTGCTCGACCTCTCGGACTGGAGCCGCGAGGCGATGCTCGCGCTCTTCGACACCACCGACGTGATGGCGCAGGTGATGCAGCGCACCATCAAGAAGGTGCCGGCGCTGCAGGGCTTCACGGTGGGCACGCTCTTCTTCGAGGACTCTACGCGCACGCGACTCTCCTTCGAGCGCGCCGCGCGGGCGCAGTCGGCGGACGTGATCAGCTTCGCCGCCGGCGGCACCAGCCTCAGCAAGGGCGAGTCGCTCAAGGACACCCTGCGCACCATCGACGCGATGCAAGCCGACCTCTACGTCGTGCGCCACCCTGCCTCGGGCGCGCCGCTGCAGATCTCGCGCTGGACCGAGGCGTCGGTGGTGAACGCCGGCGACGGCCGGCGCGCGCACCCGACCCAGGCGCTGCTCGACGCCTACACCTTCCGTGAGCGCTACACCGGCGACGCGGGCTTCGAGGGCAAGCGCTTGGCGATCGTGGGGGACGTCGCGCACTCCCGAGTAGCGCGCTCGAACGTCACCGCCTGGACCACCCTCGGTGCCGAGGTGGTGCTGTGCGGCCCGCGCACCCTGTTGCCCGACGAGCTGGGCGAGCGGCCCGGGGTCACGCTCACGCACCGCATCGAGGAGGCCGTCGAAGGGGCTCACGCGGTGATGGCGCTACGCCTGCAGCGCGAGCGGATGGCGAGCGGTCTGCTCCCCTCCCTGCCCGAGTACCGCCAGCGTTACCAGGTGACCCGAGCCCGCATGCAGCTCGCGCACCCGGACGCCCTCGTCATGCATCCTGGCCCCATGAACCGCGACGTCGAGATCGAGGGGGCGCTCGCGGACGAGCCTCGCTCCGTCATCGAAGCCCAGGTAGCCAACGGCGTGCCCGTGCGCATGGCCGTCCTCTACACCCTGCTCGTCGGCTCGCGCTGAGCGCGGGCGCCTACCGGAGGTCACGATGCCAAGCGAGACGGTCCACGGCGCCAACACCCCTGCCCCCCGCACGGTGCTGCGCGGGGCGCGCTTGCTCGACGCACGCGGCGACCACGGCGTGCGCGACCTGTGGCTCGAAGGTGGCCGCGTGGAGGGTTTCGACCTCGAAGGGCCGGCAGAGCTCGAGCTCGACGCCTCGGGGCTGCTCGCCACCCCGGCGTTCATCGACCCCCACATGCACCTGCGGGTGCCGGGCCAGGAGGAGAAGGAGGACCTCGCGAGCGGCCTCGCAGCCGCCGCCGCGGGTGGTTACGGCACGGTCGTCTCCATGGCGAACACCGACCCGGTCGTCGACGACCCGGCGATCGTCAGGGCGCTCGTCGAGGAGGCGGCCGCCTTGGGCTTGACGCGCTTGCGGCCCGCGGCTGCGCTCTCGATGGGCCTGCGCGGAGAGCAGCTCGCCGACTACGCGGCGCTGCAGGAGGCGGGAGCCGTGATGATCACCGACGACGGCATCCCCGTGGCGGACTCGCACCTGCAGCGGCGCGCCTGCGAGTACGCGGTCGAGCTCGGGCTGGTGGTCCAGACGCACAGCGAGGACCCGAGCCTGCGCCGGGACGGCGTCATGCACGAGGGCCGCGCGTCCCACACGCTCGGACTGCCCGGCAACCCGGACTCGGCTGAGGCCATCATGGTGTTCCGCGACTGCGAGATCTCGCTCCTGACCGGCGCCCGCGTGCACATCGCGCACGTCTCCAGCGAACGCGGCCTGCGGGTGGTCCGGTGGTTCAAGGAGCAGGGCGTTCCCGTGACCTGTGAGGTCACGCCCCACCACCTGACCCTCACCGACACCGTCTGGGAGAGCTTCGATCCGGTGTTCAAGGTGGCGCCTCCGCTGCGCGAGGCCAGCGACGTGGCCTACCTACGGGAGGCGCTGCGGCGCGGCGTCGTCGACTGCATCGGCAGCGACCACGCTCCTCACACCCGCGCGGAGAAGGACCGCGACGTCCTCACGGCACCCTTCGGGTTACCCAACATCGAGGTGGCGTTCCCGCTCCTCTACACGAAGCTGGTCATCCCCGGCGAGATCACGCTCCCGACGCTGCTCAACCTGATGCAGGCAGGGCCCGCGCGGGTGCTCGGCTGGCCCGAACCGACCCTCGAGCCCGGCGCCCCCGCGGACGTGGCGCTCATCGACCTGGAGAGCGAACGCCCGGTCGATCCGGCCTCGTTCAAGAGCAAGGCGCGCTTCTCGCCCTGGGACGGCGAGCCGCTGCGCGGCTGGCCGAAGCTGACGCTCGTCGGCGGCCGGCTGGCCTTCAGGAGCTAGCGCGTTCGGGTCGCGCCTCGCCGTTCGGCGCGCGTACCGCCTCGGACAGCAGCGCCAGGACCATCCCGGCGAAGCCGGTCACCACCGCGACCAGCAGGGCGACCAGGAGCGCCCGTCGCGGCTCGGCTTCGGTGGGCACGCCGGCCTCACTGAGCACGCGCACGCCTGAGGGCGCCAGTTGAGCGACGTAGGCGACGTTCGGGTCTATGGCGGCCAACACCTCGAGCGCCTGCCGGGCCTCACGCGCGGCGCGTTCGAGCGCTGCAAGGCGAACGGTCGCGTCGGCCAGTTCGGCAGCTACCGCGCCGCGCTCGACTCTCAGCTCGCTCAGCTGCTCGAGGACTCGCTCGCGTTCACTGCGCAGCGACTCGACGCGGGCGTCCAAGCTGACCAGGGCGCCGTCGAGCTCGACCACCACCTCCGGAGCGTCCATGAGGACCACGCCACCGGTGGGGTCGCCGCTCTCGCGGGCCGCGAGCAGCGCGGAGCGCTCGGCGAGGCGACCCTCCAGCGTGCGCTGCAGCTCGAGCGCTATGCTCTCCAGTTCCACGAAGCGTTCGTCCATGGCGTCCTGCCGGCTCCGCAACGCCTCGGGCGCGGCCTCGGCGCGATAGCCCTCCAACGCCGTCTCGGCGTCGTGCACGCGCGCTCTGGTGAGCGCCACCGAGTCGCCGGTGATGAGCTCCACCGCGTCCAGGTTCTCCAGCATCAACGCCCGCACGTGGGCTACGGTCGCCTCCACCCAGGCACCTGCGCTCGCGGCGGCGGATTCCGGGTCTCGGCTGCTGACCTCGTGCACCACCGCCAGGAAGGTGCTCGGTTGGTTGGCGGTTCCCGCGACGCGCTCCAGCTCGAGCGAGTTCTCGAGCCTCGACAGCGTCTCCGCCTCGTGGTGTGGGAGGACGGCCTCGAGCACTCCGCGCGAGTGGGCCAAGGTGGCGTACGTGTCGAAGGTCACCGATATCTCGGGGCGGAAGCGGAGGTTGGTCCCGAGGTCGACCTCGATGGGCGGGCGCGCGACCACCGTCGTGGCCTCGGCCACGTAGATAGCGGGCCGCGTGCTCAAGAACGCGAACGCGGCCGCAGCCGCCAAGATGGCGGCCGCCACGATCCAGCCGCTCCGCCTGCGCAGGACCAGGTACAGCTCGCGCAGGGAGACCTCGTCGGTCGATGAGGTTGCTCGGGCCTCGTCGCGGGGCGCAGCGTCGGGCGTGCTCACTACCTCATGCTACGACAGGCCCGCCTCAACGCAGCGCCAGGAAGGCCCGCAGGGCGCGTTCCAAGGTCTCGTCGTCGTCGCTATGCTCGCCGTTGTCGGCGCGCCAGCGGCGCTCGAAGCGCACGAACGGCACCAGCTGGTGGCTGCCCGTTGCGATCTCACGTCGGAAGACCTGCGCCATGGGTCCCGCCTCACGCAGGTAGCCGCTCTCCTCGAACCTCGCCACGGCCGCGTCGACGTCGTACTGAACGCTGACGTGCTTCACGCTCCAACCGCGGCGATGGTGGAGCGTCAGCAGCCCGAACTGCGCCTCCGGTCTGCCGACCAGCGCCAGGCCTACCGCACCGACGCTCACGAGCAGCCGCCCGTCGGCCAGGTTGCGGTGGAACGGCAGGTGGTTGTGCGCCCTCACGAGGAGCGACTCGTCGACCGGGTCCAGGATCTCCTCCAAGCGCGCGTCGTCGCTCCAGGGGAAGAGGCTGACGTGGTCGTCATGCGGAGCGGCGTGCATGACCCGAACGTCGTCGCTCACGCGCGTCGCGATGGGGCAGTCGCGCAGCTCCTGCAGCGCGCTGCCAAGCTGCTCGGCGGCCCAGGCCAGGGGGCGGAAGCGCGGTCCGAGCCAGGCCGGATCGCCGCCGGGCTCGCCGCGGTCGTAGACGTAGCGTTCGTGGTTGCCGCGCAGCAGCACGTCCGCTTCGGCGCGAGCCAGCTCCCAGCAGGCGCGCGAGTCGGGTGCGCCGTTCACCACGTCGCCGGCGATCACGAGGAGGTCGGGAGCGGCGCGTTTGGCGGCTGCGAGCGCCGCCTCGAAGGCCGGGAGGTTGCCGTGGATGTCGGCCAGGACGGCGATACGCATCGGCCCCGTCCTACCACGCG
>SKSV01000066.1 GCA_007122815.1 Trueperaceae bacterium
CAGGCGGCTTCGCCGGAGACAGGCACGATCACGCCGTGGAGCGCGTGCTTCATGAGGTCCACGCGGTACGGCGCCACCACGCTCAGGCGCTCGCGCGCCTGCGGCATGCGCTCCTTCAGCCTCAGGTCAGCGATGGGGACACCGTGCGGAAGCAGTTCAGGCGGCGTGATGCCCTTCAGGGCGTCCTTGATGCGCAGGTCGAGCGCTGGCAACTCTTCGGTCAAGTCGCCGAGCACGAGGATCGCGTCGGCCGTGGCGAGGTCCTGGATGGTGACGCCGTGCGGACGCACCAGCGAAGGCCCGTGTCGTGGCGCGTGGTCGACCTGTCCGGTGCCGAGGTGTTCGGCCAGGGCGCGCGCAGCGACCCCCTCCTCCAGCGTCGCGTCGGCGCGGATGGCGATGCCGACGTCCTTGCCGGAGAGCCCTTCGAGGCGCTCGGAGATGAACTCCGCCGCCTCCTCCCAGGTGACCTCCTCGAACCCCTCCCCCTTGCGCAAGAGGGGACGCCTCAGGCGTTCGGGGTGGTCCGAGTACTCGTGTCCGAAGCGGATGCCATCGTCGATCCAGCTCTTGTTCACCTCTGGGCTCAGGCCGCTCTTGATGCGCTCGATGCGCCCGGTGCGCGCGTCGACGACTATGGCCGAGCCGGAAGCGTCGTCCAGGCTGGTGGTGTAGGTGTGGTGGTACTCCCAGTTGCGACCGCGGAAGCGGCTGGTGGCGTCCAGCAGCGCCCCCACCGGGCAGATGTCGGTGATGTTGCCGGTGAAGTTGCTTGGCAGGCCGTCCTCGAGCGTGCCGATGTAAGTGTGCCCGCCGCGCTCGATGAAGTCGAGCACCTCGTCCCCCGGGACCTCCTCGAAGTAGCGCACGCAGCGCTTGCAGTGGATGCAGCGCTCGCGATCAAGGGTGATCAGGGTAGAGAGCGGGTGATGCTTCTCCTGGTGCCGCTTGTCGAAGACGAAGCGCGAGCGGCCCGTGCCGTACTCGTAGGCGCGGTCCTGCAGCTCGCAAGCGCCACCCTTGTCGCAGACCGGGCAGTCGAGCGGGTGGTTTATGAGGGTGAACTCCACCATGCCGTTCTGGATGGCCTTGACCTCGTCCGAGAGGGTGTCGATCACCATGCCCTCCATGATGGCCGTCGTGCAGGTGGCCATCATGGTGGGGAAGTAGAAGACCTTGACCTCGCCGGTCTGCTCGTCGACGATCCACTCGCCGTCGCGGTCCTTGCGGGGCGCGCCGAAGCGCGCTAGGCACATGCGGCAGGCGCCGATCGGCGACATGTACTCCTGCGAGCAGAAGTACGGCACGTCGTAGCCGGCCGCGAAGACCGCATCGATCGCCGAGGTGCCAGGCGCGAGGTCGAGCTCGGTACCGTTGACCCTTACCTTCACGACGCCCACTCCCGCCGGCGTGGGTACTTGGACTCGCCAAAGTCGACGAGGTGCTCGTACTCTTGCCTGAAGTGCTCGAAGCTGGCTTGCACCGGCATGGCGCAGGCGTCGGCAAGCGGGCAGAAGGCCGTGCCGCGCATGTTCTCGACCATGTCCTCCATCACCACCAGGTCCTCGTGCGTGCCCTTCCCGGCGAGGAGCTTCTGGTACATCTTCGGCAACCAGGTGGCGATCCCCTCGCGGCACGGCGTGCACTTGCCGCACGACTCGTGAGCGTAGAAGCGCACCACGTTGTACAGAGCGTCGACCAAGCACTTCTTCTCCGGGATCACGATGACACCGCCGGTGCCGAGCATGCTCCCGTGCTTCGCCATGGTGCCGTAGTCCATCGGCAGGTCGAGCGTGGCGTCGCTCCAGGGCAGCATCGGAGTCGAGGAGCCTCCAGGGATCAGCGCCTTCGCGGGCTCCGTGGGGCCGCCGGCGAGGTCGAACACCAACTCCCTGAACGTCGCTCCCATAGGCAACTCGTACACGCCCGGGCGAGCGACCGGACCAGAGACCTGGTAGAGCTTCATGCCCTTGCTGTCCTCGGTGCCCATGGCAGCGTGCCAGGCGGCTCCGCGTTCGATGATGTGCACGGCCGCGCAGAGGGTCTCCACGTTGTTGATGGTGGTGGGCAGGCCGTAGATGCCGGCCTGCGCCGGGAAGGGCGGCTTCAGCCGCGGGTTCGCTCGTAAACCCTCGAACGAGTTCATTAGCGCCGTCTCCTCACCGCAGATGTAAGCTCCAGCGCCACGGTGGAGGATCAGGTCGAAGCCGAAGTCGCTTCCGAGCGCGGCGGGGCCGAGTATCCCCTCGGTCCGCGCCTCCTCGATGGCGGCTCGCAGGCGCTCGTACGCGTGATGGTACTCGCCGCGCACGTAGATGACGCCGATCGTGGCCTGGATCGCCCAACCGGCGATCATCATCCCCTCTATCAGCTGGTGTGGGTCGTCCTCGAGCAGGTAGCGGTCCTTGAAGCTGCCCGGCTCGGACTCGTCGGCGTTGCAGACGATGAAGCGCTGGCGCCCGTCCACGGGCGGCATGAACGACCACTTGACGCCCGCCGGGAAGCCTGCGCCGCCGCGCCCGCGCAGGCCGGACACCTTCACCTCCTCGACCACCTCGGTAGGGTCCATCCCGAGCGCCTTGCGCGCGGCCTCGTAGCCCCCGTGAGCGCGGTAGTAGGACAGTGTGTGACTGCGCTCCGCGCCGACGTGGGCGTAGAGGGTCAGCTCGAAGCCCGGGTCGGAGCGGCTGGTGATCGGCTTCGGCGCTTGCCTCACGCCATCGCTCACGAGACACCCCCTTCCGACCCCTGCGCACCGACGACGCCCTCCACCGGTTCGCTGCCGGGCGACTCGTTGTCGCCGCCGCGCTCGCGCGTGGGCTCCGGAAGTGCGTCGCGGCGCATGGCGTCGAGCAGCGCGCGGCAGCGCGAGCGCGACACGCGCTCGAAGTAGGTGTCGTTGACCTGTAGCACGGGCGCCGTGCCACACGAGCCCAGGCACTCCACGTACTGCAGCGAGAAGCGACCCCCTGCGTCCGTCTCACCGTTCACGAGGTCGAGCTCCTCCTCGAGGAAGTCGGCCATCTCGTCCGCACCCGCGAGCGAGCAGGACAGGGTTCGGCAGACCTGCAGGTGGTACTTGCCCACCGGGTGCTCGTGGTAAGTCCCGTAGAAGCTCATAACACCCTTGACCTCGGTGGCGTGGAGGCCGAGGATCTCTGCGATCTCCGCGACGCGCGCCTCGGACACGTGCCGCTCGGCGCGCTGCACCTCCCACAGGAGCGGCATGACCGCGCTGCGCCGGCCGTGCTCGGGGTAGCGCCCGAGCACCTCGTCCAGCAGGTCTTGCTTGTCGGCGAAGAAGGGTGCCAGGGTTGGGAGTGGGTGGCTTGAGCTCACTTGTCGACGTCTCCCATCACCGGGTCCAGTGTCGCGATGTTGACGACCATGTCGGCGAAGAGCCCGCCGACGCAGGCGGCCTCGAGCGACTGCAGGTTCACCAGGCTGGGCACCCGCACCTTCACGCGGTAGGGCATCGAACCGCCGTCGCTGACGATGTAGTACCCGAGCTCCCCGCGGGCCGACTCGGTGGCTACGTAGGCTGCTCCGCGTGGCGGATGGAAGCCCTCCGTCACGAGCTTGAAGTGGAATATGACAGCTTCCATCGAGGTCTCGAGCTCGCTGCGCGGGGGCAGGCTGATGCGCCGGTCGGGGTCGCGCACCGGCCCGCTCTCGAGGCGGTCGAGCGCCTGCTCGACGATGCGCAAGCTCTGGCTCATCTCCAGGAAGCGCATCTCGAAGCGCGCGTTCGCGTCGCCGCGATCACTGGTGGGTACCTCGAAGTCGTAGTCCTCGTAGCCGGAGTAGGGCTGCGCCTTGCGGAAGTCGAGGGGTACCCCGCTGGCGCGCAGGCTGGGGCCCGTGAGGCCGTACTCGAGCGCCCGCTCGCGTGGGATGACACCGACCCCCTTCGTCCGGTTCACGTAGATGTCGTTCTTCATGAAGAGTCGGGCGTACTGGTCGAGCATCTTCGGGAAGGCAGCCACGAAGGCTCGCACGTCCGCCTCGAACGTGTCGGGAACGTCCTGGGCCAAGCCACCGACGCGGAAGTACCCGAAGTTCATGCGCACGCCGCAGACCGACTCGAAGATGTCGAGTATCTGCTCGCGCTCACGCATCGTGTAGAAGAAGAGCGTGAGCGCCCCCATGTCGAGGATGCCGGTACCGAGGAAGAGGAGATGGCTGGCAATGCGGTTGAGCTCGGTCAGGATGACGCGTACGCGCTGGGCCCGCTCGGGCACCCGTGCCCCCATCAGGTCCTCGACGCTCAACACGTACGCGAGGTCGTGACCGAAGGAGTGCACGTAGTCCATGCGGTTGGAGTACGTGACACCCTGCTGGTACGTGCGGTGCTCGAAGGTCTTCTCGAAGCCCGTGTGCAGGTAGCCGATCACGGGGGTGATGCGCGCGATCCGCTCACCGTCGAGGTCGACCACTAAGCGCAACACTCCGTGGGTGCTGGGGTGCTGAGGCCCGACGTTGATGCGCATGAGCTTGGTCTCGAACTCACCCGAGCGCCCCTCGGAGATGGCCGTCGCCTGGTACGCGGAGTGCCGGACCGTCATCGTTCGGCCTCCTCGCTACCTGGCTCGCGTTCCACCTGTTCGGCCACAACGCCCTTGCGGGCGCCTCCGACCCAACCCGTCAGACCGGAACTGGCGCCGATCATGCCTGCCCGGAAGGCGGCCGGGTCGAGGAAGCGCCCATCGTTGAACAGGGTGGGCGTCTCGCCGAGCGGGAAGTCCTTGCGGAGCGGGTGCCCCTCGAGGTCTTCCGGAGTGTGGATCTTCCGCAGGTCGGGATGGCCGCTGAAGGTGATCCCGAACAGATCGAAGACCTCGCGCTCGAGGAACGTCGCGGCCTTCCAGATCCCGGTGATGCTGGGCACGCTCTCGTCGACGTCGAC
>SKSV01000091.1 GCA_007122815.1 Trueperaceae bacterium
TAGCCGGCCACCTCCGCTGAAGGGCCTCCGCAGCGGCGCGGTCCATTGACAGGCGGCTGTGGCTCCCCTAGACTACCCGCAAGAGCAGTTAAACGTTTAACCGCACGGCTCGGGGCGGCGGCCAGGGACGCTCGCTATCACCAGCGGAGGTGTGGTGGCAACACTCACGGACGTGGCCAAGGCGGCAGGCGTGTCGACGGCTACGGTGTCGAACGTGCTCAACGGCACCAAGGCGGTCACACCACATGTCCGGCAACGTGTGCTCGACGCGACCGCGAGCCTGGGTTACCGGCCAAACCTCCAAGCACGCTCGTTGCGCACCGGGCAGAGCCGCACGCTAGGCCTGGTTGTGCCCGACCTCAGCAACCCCTACTTCCCCGCGCTCGTCCAGGCCATCGAGACGACGGCCCGCGGCGCTGGCTTCGCCCTAATGGTGATGGACACAGGGAACGACATGCGCCACGAGCTCGAGGCGCTCGCGTTGATGGCCTCCTACCGCGTCGAAGGTGTCATCTGGGTCCCGGTCGGTGACCATCACGACCTCGACTGGCCGTACCCGATCGTGACAGTCGACCGGCCGGTACCGGGATGTGACGCGGTCGTCGCCGATCACCGCGAAGGTGGAGCCCTGGTTGCGAAGCACGCGATCGCACTAGGGCATCGGAGGGTTGGACTCCTGTGTGGTCCCCACTCCTTGCCCAGCGCGGCGCTGCGCAGAGAGGGTTTCCTGGAGGCTGGCACCGGGCGTTTCGAGATCGCCTGGGAACACGAGGTGCCCTTCTCGAGCGACCTGCCCAATCAGCTGCGAGCGAGACTGGCTGAACCCGATTGCAGCCTGGTCGTCTGCGCCAACGACGCCGTCGCCGTGGGAGTTCTGCGCGCCACGCGCGAGGTGGGGATCAAGGTACCAGACGATCTATCTCTCATCGGGTTCGACGACGTGCCCTGGGCCGACTTCGTCGACCCGGCCCTAACCACGGTCCGTCAACCGCTTGCCGCACTCGGTGAGAGTGCCGTGGCGATGCTCAGCGCCCGCATCAACCTACCCGGTAGAGCGCCCCACCACGAGGTCCTGCCCGTCGAGCTGGTAGTTCGACGTTCCGCCGTGCCGGCGCCAGCAGGGCTAGCCAGCGTGTCACGAAGGCGCCCCGCGTGAGCGCTCCCCCACAAAACTCTGGCAGCGGCGTTCGCTCCGACGCCAACGAAGGGCGACGGGGCTGATGGCGCTGCTCACGATGACCGGCATGACGAAGCGCTTCGGCAACGTGGTGGCGCTCGACGACGTGGACTTCGAGCTCGAGGCGGGTGAGGTGCACGCCCTCGTGGGCGAGAACGGCGCAGGCAAGTCGACCCTGATGAAGGTGCTGGCCGGAGTGCAGCCGCCCGACGAGGGCGCCACGGTGCTGGCCGGCGAGAGCGTACGCTTCGCGAGCGTCACCGAGGCGCAGGCGCACGGCGTGGTGATGGTCTACCAGGAGCTGGCGCTCGTGCCGAGCCTATCGGTTGCCGAGAACCTCTTCCTCGGAAGTATACCGCGGCTGGTCGACTACAGAGCGCTGTACGCGCGCGCACGTGAGCTGTTGGAACAGGTCGAGCTCCGCATAGAACCCGAACAAGAAGTTGCGCTCTTGAGCATCGGCGAGAAGCAGCTGGTCGAGATCGCACGCGCTCTCGCTCGCGAGGGGCGGATCCTCGTTCTGGACGAGCCCACTGCGGCCCTCTCCGCGACCGAGACCGACCGCCTGTTCGACATCATCAACAAGGTCAAGGCCCAGGGTGTGAGCGTCGTCTACATCAGCCACCGTCTGGAGGAGGTGTTCCGTATAGCCGACCGCGTCACGGTCTTGCGCGACGGACGACGGGTGGGTACCTGCACGCTGGCTGAGACTTCCGCCGAGGACATCGTCCGGTTGATGGTCGGCAAGGCGGTGCGGCGCTACACGCGTCCCCAGCGCCAAGGCGCCGGCGAGCTCGGTCGTTTCCAGGTGGGCGGCGGCGGCCTGGAGCCCACCACCATCACCCTGCGCGCGGGTGAGGTCGTCGGCCTCGCCGGGGTGATCGGATCGGGCCGCGAACGCGTGCTGCCGACCGCCTTCGGTCTCCACGGCACGGCACGCTGGCAGGGCAGGCCGGTGCGCTCTCCGCGCGAGGCGATCCGCCAAGGCATCGTGCTGGTCCCGAGCGACCGCAAGACCCAGGGTCTCGTGCTGGCGCTTACGGTCCAGGAGAACGTATCGCTGGCGACCCTCGAGCGTCTCCAGCGCCTCGGGTTCATGCAGCTCGCACGCGAGCGCGAGCAGGCGCTGCATTGGATCGAGCGCCTGTCGCTCCGCCCGCCCGAGCCTGCCAAACCGGTTCACGAGCTCTCGGGAGGCAACCAGCAGAAGGTCGTGATCGCCAAGGCGCTGGCGACCGAACCGAAGGTGCTGCTGCTCGACGAGCCAACGCGCGGTGTCGACGTGGGCGCCCGCGCGGAACTCTACGACGTCATCGACGACCTCTCGGCCCGCGGTCTCGGTCTGCTGATGTCGTCGAGCGACACCGAGGAACTGTTGGGGCTCTCGGACCACATCCTGGTGTTCCGCCACGGTCGCGTGATCACCGAACTCCACCCACCGTTCGCATACGAGGAGGTCGTCGCACATGTCACTGGCGCGCATCAGATGGCGTGAGGTCCTGGCCCGCTTCGGGCTCGTGATGGCGCTGGCGGCGCTCGTCTTGATCCTGTCGTTGCTCTCCGATCGCTTCTTGACATCCTCGAACGTCATCAACGTGCTGCGCCAGATCTCGATCAACGCGATCATCGCGTTCGGCATGACCGTCGTGATCATCGGCCGCGGCATCGATCTCTCCGTCGGCTCGCTGCTCGCCCTCACCGGCGTGGTGGGCGCCTCGCTGGCCGTGGCTGGACTGCCCGCCAGCGTCGCGATCGCCGGGGCGCTAGCGCTGGGCACCTGCATGGGGGTCTTCAACGGCGCATTCGTGGCTTACGCAGGGATAGCTCCGTTCATCGTCACGCTCGCGGGCCTCACGATCTTCCGCGGCATGGCCCTCGCCATCACAGACGGCCGTCCCGTCAGCGGTCTGCCGCCAGCCTTCATGACCATCGGATATGGCAACTTCCTGGGCCTACCCGTTCCCATCTGGATCATGTTGGGTTTCCTGGTTCTGACCCACCTGATCCTTCGCTACACCGCGCTGGGCCGCGCCGTCTACGCCATCGGCGGCAACGAGGAGGCAGCGCGCCTTTCGGGCATCCCGGTGCGGCGCACCATCTTGTTCACCTTCGCCTACTCCGGCTTGGCCGCCTCGCTGGCCGCCATGGTCCTCACCGGGCGCCTCAACTCGGCGCAACCCTCCGCCGGCGCCATGTTCGAACTCGACGCCATCGCAGCCGTGGTGGTCGGCGGCACCTCGCTCTTCGGGGGCCGCGGCGGCGTCTTCGGCACGCTCGTCGGCGCGCTCATCATCGGTGTGATCAACAACGGGATGAACCTTCTCAACGTCCCGTCCTTCTACCAGCAGATCGTGAAGGGAGGTGTGATCCTCGCAGCTCTGCTCATCGAACGCCTCGCAGCTACCCGCAGGGCCTGACTTGGGCCCACCCCACGCTCTCTCTAGCCCTAGACTCTAGGAGGAAGACATGCGCGTACTGGCCTTCACGTTCGCACTCCTGCTCTTCGCAGGTGCGGCCGCCCAGAGCATCGGCCTATCGGTCTCGACGCTCGACAACCCGTTCTTCGTGACCCTGCGCGATGGCGCGCAGGCGATGGCCGACGAGCTCGGTCTCGAGCTGCTCGTCACCGACGCTCGTGACAGCGTCAGCACCCAGATCAGCGACATCGAGGACCTGGTCCAGCGCGGCATCGACGTGCTGATCGTCAACCCCACCGACTCCGACGCCGTGGTGCCCGCGGTGATGGCCGCCAACGCCGCGGGCGTGCCCGTGATCGCGGTCGACCGCGGCGTGGGCGCCGGCGCCGAGGTGGCCTACTTCATCGCCTCCGACAACGTCGCGGGCGGCTCCGCAGCGGGCGAGTTCATCTGCGAGATGATCGGTGGCAGCGGTCCGGTGGTAGAGCTCGAAGGTATCCCTGGCGTCTCGGCCACGCGCGAGCGCGGACTTGGCTTCAACACCTTCGTCAGCGAGAACTGCCCCGGCATCGAGATCGTGGCGCGCCAGACGGCGAACTTCAACCGCGCCGAAGGCCTCAGCGTGATGGAGAACATCCTCGTCGCGCAGCCCGAGATCGAAGCCGTCTTCGCCCACAACGACGAGATGGCGCTGGGGGCCCTGCAGGCTGTCGAGGAGTCGGGCCGCGACATCCTGGTGGTCGGCTTCGACGCAACCGACGACGCGGTCGCGGCCGTGGAAGCCTGCCGCATGGGAGCCACCGTGGCTCAGCTGCCGGCACAGCTGGGCGCTCAGGCGGTCGAGGCGGCCGCCGAAATCATCGCCAACGGCGCGCCCGCCGAGACCGTGAACGTCGCCGTATCGCTGGAGCTCGTCACGAACCCCGACTGCTACTGAGCGGTCCGGTACGCGGCCGCCCCGCTAGGTTCGTGTCAGCCGTCCGGGCAGGTAGGAGCTTGCTGCCTGCCCGGCCTCCCTACGCGAACGGCGTCCACGCGAGCAAGCTTGGGAAGGTCGCCTGACGCGTGATCGACGTCTGGCGCCTCGGACCACGTCAGCGACCTAGGAGGGTGCATGAAGAAGACGGCCTTGCTGCACGCCGAACTCTCGCGCTTGATCGCAAGCATGGGTCACAAGGACATGCTGGTGATCGGTGACGCCGGTCTACCCGTCCCCCCTGGCGTTCCGGTGATCGACCTCGCCCTGCGCCGAGGAGTCCCCAGCTTCCTCACGACACTCGAAACGGTGCTGAGCGAGCTCCACGTCGAAGA
>SKSV01000254.1 GCA_007122815.1 Trueperaceae bacterium
CACGATGCCGTAGCTGCAGGAACCCGATCTCTGCGCGCTACCCCCTGGTGGAGGCGGCCATGGCCGTCGGCTTCGCCCTCCTGGCTTGGGCTCACCCGCTCCTCGAGGCGGGCGCGACGGCCTTGCCGCTGATGGCCCTCTACGCCATGCTGTTGATGGCGGCGCTGATCGACCTCGACACTTACCTCCTCCCGGACGGCCTGACGATCCCGGCCGCCTTCGTGGGTATGGCGGGAGCGTTCCTCTACGCCCCCGACCGCGGGCTCCCGAGCCCCTCCGAGGCGGTGCTGGGCGTGGCGGTCGGCGCGGGCGTGCTGGTGCTGATCAACCGGGTGGGGAGCCTGGTGCTGCGTCGCTTCACCGACACGCGTGAGCGGCTCTGGCCGCTCTCGCTCGACACCGTGAACACCGCTGCCCTGACCGGGGTGGTCGGCGGGTGGTGGCTGGCCCTCGCCGCGGGGGTGGGGCAGGCCCTCGCCTCGGCGGCTGTCAGGCGACCGCTGCGGCTACCCGAACCGCTGCTCTACCTCATGTGGCTGCTAGCGCTCGTGCTGGTGGGCGCCGGCGTAGCCGAGGCCTGGGGTGTGGGCATCGTGGACGCCCTCAAGGGGAGCGTGGCGGGCGCCGGTGCGTTCGCCTTCCTGGGAGCCGTGTGGTGGTGGATCGCCGACTGGCGCCGCGCTGACCGCCGCGCCCCGCTGGAGGAGTCGGGTCCGCCGCAGGACGACGAGGGCGAGCCCGTGGCGATGGGTTTCGGTGACGTCAAGCTGGCAGCGCCGTTGGGTGCCATGCTCGGCTGGCAGGGCTTCCTGGTAGGGCTCCTTCTCGCGGTGGTGCTGGGCGCCATCGTCGGCGTCGCGCAGCGGCTCGCCGGCGGTTCGCGCTACGTGCCCTTCGGACCCTTCATGGTCGTCGGGGGGTTGCTGGCGCTGATCGTCGCCGATCCGCTGCTGGCGTGGTACCTGGGGTTACTCGGCGTCTGATACCATTCTAGGCCTCATGAGCCAGCCTCCGAACAACAGCCTGCGCGACCGTGACCTGCTGTCGCTCGCCGACCTCACCAGCGGTGAGTTCCACGCCATCCTCGACGAGTCGCTGGCGCTGAAACGACGCTGGAAGGAGGGCGACCGCCCGCAGCTGCTGGACAACACGACGATCGCGATGATCTTCGAGAAGCAATCGCTGCGCACGCGCTCGACCTTCGACATAGCCATGTACCAGCTCGGCGGCCACTCGGTCCTGCTATCGCAGAACTACATCGGTTGGGGAGTCCGCGAGACGATCCGGGACGTGGCGCACAACCTCGAGCGTTGGGTGGACGGCATAATGGCGCGAACGTACGGTCACGCCACCTTGACGGAGCTCGCGGAGCACGCCGACGTGCCGGTGATAAACGGCCTCTCCGACCTCCTCCACCCGTGCCAGCTGCTGGCCGATTACCTGACCCTGAAGGAGACCTTCGGCAGGCTCGACGACCTCACCATCGCCTTCGTAGGAGACGGCAACAACGTCTGCAACTCCCACGTGAACGCCGCCACCCAGGCGGGCGCCAGCTTGCGCATCGCCTGCCCCGAGGGCTTCGATCCCAACCCGGGAGTGCTGAGAGCCGCGCGCGCGCGAGGCGCCGAGATCAGCGTCCTGCGTGACCCGCGGGAGGCCGCCAGCGGCGCCGACGTGCTCTACACCGACGTGTGGATCTCGATGGGTCACGAGGAGGAGAGCGAGCGCCGGCGCAAGGCCTTCAAGGGTTACACGATCACGCCCGAGTGGTTCTCCGAGCTCTCGTCGCGCGGCGTGTTCATGCACGACCTACCCGCCCATTACGGTGAGGAGTGCACCGAGGAGGCCGTCTATCACGAGCGATCGGTGGTCTTCGACCAGGCCGAGAACCGTCTCCACGCTCAGAAGGGGGTGCTGGTGTCGCTGCTGACCGGCACCGTGGAAGCCTGAGATGAGCCTCAGGGTCGCCATCTTGGGAGCGAGCGGTTACGGCGGCGCTGGACTCATGGAGCGGCTGCGGTCGCATCCCGAACTCGAGCTCGCGGCGATAGCTTCGCGCCAGCACTTGGGACGCCGCGTGGATGCCGTCTGGCCTCACCTCGCTGGGCTCGTCCCGTTGCGCTTCGTGGACGTGGACGAGGCCATCGCTGCCGCGGACCTGGTCATGTGCGCAACCCCCCACGGCGCCACCGCGCCGCTGGTGGCGACGGCGCGCGCGACTGGCGCGAAGGTCGTCGACCTCTCCGCCGACTTCCGTCTCGACGCCGAGACCTACGCGCAGTGGTACGGTCCGCATCCCCACCCCGAGCTGCTGGCGGACGCGGTGTACGGGCTGCCCGAACTCCAGCGTGAGGAGCTCCCCGGGGCAGCGATCGTCGCGAGCCCGGGCTGCAACGCCACCGCAGCCACCTTGGCGCTCGCGCCGCTGGCCGCCGGCGGGCTGCTGGGTGAGGTGCCAAGCGTCACGATCGTCACCGGCTCCTCAGGCGCCGGGCGAGCCCTCGACCAGGGGCTGCACCACGCCGAACTGAACGAGAACGCGCGCCCGTACCGGGTGGCCGGGTCGCACCGGCACACCGGCGAGATAGAGGCGAACCTGCAACGGGTCGCTGCGAGGAGCCCGTCCGGTGGCCGAAGCGCTGAGCGAGGCGAGCTGCGCATAGCCTTCAACCCGGTGCTGGTGCCCATGAGCCGCGGGATCGTCGCCATGGCCCTGGCTCGTCCCGAGCGCGGCGACCTCGACGACGGCGGGCTGATCGAGCTGTACGGCGACTTCTACTCCGGCGACCCGTGCGTGCACGTCCAGGCCGACCTGCCGCAGACGAAGGCGGTGGCGGGCTCCGATCGTGCCCTGGTGTCGGTGCGTTGGGACGAGCGCACGCGGAGCGTGGTGGCGATGTGCGCCATCGACAACCTCGGCAAGGGCGCCTCCGGCCAGGCCGTGCAGGCGATGAACCTCGCCCTCGGCTTCCCCGAGGCACTCGCGCTGCGAATGGAGGGACAGTGGCCATGAAGCTGCCGCTAGGCTTCCGCGCGTCCGGCGTTGCAGCCGGCATCAAGGAGTCAGGCAAGCCCGACATGGGTCTGATCGTCGCCGACGGGCCCTCGCTCTGGGCGCTGACGACCACCGAGAACCTCGTGAAGGCGCCGTGCGTGACGCGCAACCGCGCCCGTCACGCTGCCGAGCACCCGGTCCGGGCGTTGGTGGTCAACGCCGGAAACGCCAACTGCGCCAACGGAGAGAGGGGCGTCTGGGACAACGAGGACTTCGCTGCCCTGAGCGCCGGTGCGCTCGGCCTCGAGCGCGTCCAGGACGTGCTCACGGCGTCGACTGGCGTGATCGGCGTGCGGCTGGAGATGGACAAGGTACGCAGCGGGGTCGCGAAGGCGGTCGCGGCCCTGAGCGAGGACGGCGCGGACGACTTCGCCGGCGCCATACTCACCACCGACCTGGTCACCAAACAGGTGGCCGTGGACCTGCCGAGCGGGGGCCGCGTGCTCGGGATCGCCAAGGGCTCGGGCATGATCCACCCGAACATGGCGACGCTCTTCGCGTTCGTGCTCACCGACGCGATGACGCAGCAGAGGCGGCTGAGGCGGCTCTGGCGCGACGTCGTCGCCGGCACCCTGAACCAGGTGAGTGTCGACGGGGACACCTCGACCAACGACATGGCCATCGTGCTCTCGAGCAACCGCACGCCGGTCGAGGAGTCGGAGCTGGCTCGGGCGTTGGGAGAGGTCGCGGAAGGTCTGGCGCGGAAGGTCGCGGCGGACGGCGAGGGCGCGACCACGCTGCTCAGCGTGAGCGTGAGCGGTGCCCGCAGCCTGGACGAGGCGCGGCGCGCGGCCCGCGCGGTGGTGGCGAGCAACCTGGTCAAGTCGGCGGTGCACGGACGCGACCCGAACTGGGGACGCGTGCTCTCCGCCATCGGCCAGAGCGGCGTGGTAGCCGACCTGGACAACGTGGTCGTCAAGCTCCAGGGCGTGGAGGTGTTCCGCGGGACCTCGCGGGAGTTCGACGAGGCGGCCGTGTCGGCCGCGATGCACGCAGAAGAGGTGCGCTTCGAGGTCGACCTCGCCGCCGGCGAAGCGGAGGCACTGGCCTGGGGCTGCGACCTGAGCGCAGACTACGTGCGCATCAACGCCGAGTACCGCACCTGAGGCGGCGAGACTTGCGCCGTCCTCAGCGTTTGCGCCGTCCTCAGCGCTTGCGCGTCAGGACGTGCACCGCCTTGCCGTGAGCGACTTCAGCTGCTTCCATGATGCCTTCGGCGATGGTGGGGTGGGCGTGCTGGGTGAGCGCCAGGTCCTCGATGGTGGCACCCATCTCCAGGGCGAGGGTGGCCTCGGAGACCAGGTCGCCTGCGTTGGGTCCGACCATGTGGAAGCCCAGCAGGAGGTCGCTCTCGGCGTCACCGACGAGCTTGACGAGGCCCTCGTTCACACCGAGCGTCATGGCTCGGCCCAGCACCGGGAGCTTGAAGGTGCCGACGCGCACCTCGAAGCCCGCCTCCTTCGCTTCTGCCTCGGTCATGCCGACGCTGGCGAGCTCGGGGCTCGTGTAGATCACGGATGGCACCAGGGTGTCGCAGGCGGCGGGCTTGCCGGCGGCGTGCTCCGCGGCGACCAGGCCCTCCTTCATGGCTTTGTGCGCCAGCAGCGGCGGGCGGGCCACGTCGCCGATGGCGTAAACGTGGGCCAGGTTGGTCTGCAGGTGGTCGTTCACGCTCACGAAGCCGCGCTCGTCCACTTCTACGCCGATCTCGTCCAAGCCGAAACCGGAGCCGTTGGGACTGCGGCCGACGGCAACGAGGACCTTGTCGACGCTCACCTTCTCGCTGCCACCGTCCTTCGTCTCTAGCTCGACCTCCAGACCGTCCTCTTCCGACTTCGCTGAGA
>SKSV01000390.1 GCA_007122815.1 Trueperaceae bacterium
CCCGAGCCCAGGAAGAGCACCGAGTTCAGCGCGTTCAGCCACCAGTTCACGCGGTACTCGAGGTCCTGGATGAGGGAGTGCGTGAAGAAGATGCGCCACAGGCGCAGGGCACGTCTCATGCGCCGACGGCCGCGTAACGCCGTAGCCCGGCTCGCCAGAGGGCCCAGCGGGCCAGCACGAACACGATCGTCCAGGCGAGTTGCACCAGCAGGGCCTGCGCGACCGCCGACCCTTCGATGCGGCCGAGCAGCACCTGCACGGGAACGTCGACCAGGTACGGGAAGGGCGTGTAGGGCACCACCGCTCGAACCGGCTCAGGGTAGAGATCGAGAGGCGCCAGGGCCCCGGAGAGCACCAGCATCACCGAGAACCAGACCCTCTCGAGGCCGATGGCCTGGTCGGTCCAGAAGGCCAGGAGCGCGAAGCTGTACTGCTGGAAGAAGCGCAGCGTGGCGGCTCCAACGACGAGCACGATGAAACCGGCGAGGGCGGTCGGCTCGAGCGAGAGTCGCGCCTCGGCCCACCACAAACCGCCGAGGACCGGCAGCCCGATGATCGGGATGCGCAGCACCTTCTCGGCGACGTGATCCGCGACGTCCTGCCACATGGGGTCCATGGGCCTGAGCAGCTTCGGAGAGAGCTCCCCGAGGCGGATGGCCCGGTCCAGCTCCCAGACCACCCAAGTGCTCGTCATCTGACGCACGAAGAAGACCAAGAGGAAGTAGGCAGCGAAGTCTGCGGCGGCGTAGCCACCGACCGGCCCCTCGCCGGCGATGCCCATCCAGAGCGCCATCATCACCAGTGGCAGCGAGCCCGAGACGATCCAGATGGTGATCTCAGCGCGGTACTCGGTCATGGTGGCGAAGGAGTGACCGAACAGCGCCTTCGCCAGCCGCCAGCGCCAGAGCCAGGGGCGCCGCTCGAGCGCGTTCACGCTCTGGCGGCCCCGGAACTCGGGCGCTTCCCCACCACCAGCTCGGCGACGACCTCCTCGACCGGCACCTCCTTGGTGACGAGGTCAACCACCGTGAAACTGGCCATCAACGCACCCACGACCTGCGCCACCGCTCCGCGCGGGACCGAGAGCTCGGCCTGCACGCCCTTCGCGGAGCGCACGGTCGCGGGACGGCATGCCTCCTCGAGCGAGCGTGCCCCGATCGGCTCGCTGAACGTGACGTGGAGCCGGCGTTCGGGTGCGCGTTGCTCCACCAGCGCGAGCAGGTCACCGTCGAACACCAGGCGCCCGCGGTCGATGACCAGGACGCGCTCCGCGAGCGCGGTGACGTCGCCCATGTTGTGGGAGGTAAGCATGACCGTAGCGCCGTGGCGCTCGTTGTAGTCCGCCACGAAGCGCCTCACCTGATGCTGCATCGCCACGTCCAGCCCGATCGTCGGTTCGTCCAGGAAGAGCACCTTGGGGCGATGGAGGAGGGCGGCGGCGAGTTCGCACTTCATGCGCTCGCCGAGCGAGAGCTTCCGAACCTGCTTACGCAGCAGCCCGTGCAGGCCGAGCATCTCGGTGAGTTCCCCGAGGCGCTCGTGGTACACGGGGTCCGGGATCTCGTAGATGGCCTGGTTGACGAGGAAGGTGTCGCTCGCAGCGAGGTCCCAGGAGAGCTGCTGTTTGTGTCCCATCACGAGCGTGATGCTGCGCAAGAAGGCGCGCTGGCGGCGTCGCGGCTCGAACCCGGCCACGCTCACCTCGCCCCCGCTGGGATGCAGCAACCCGGCGAGGAGCTTCAGGGTCGTCGTCTTGCCGGCGCCGTTCGGGCCCAGGAACCCGACCATCTCTCCCGCGCTGAGCTCGAAGCTGACGTCGTCGACCGCCACCAGGTCGTGGTAGCGGCGACGCCAGAAGGCGCGCAGCGAACCCGCTAGGCCGGCGTCCTTCTCGTGGATCCGGTAGACCTTGCGCAGCGAGCGCAGCGCGATCATCGTGCGAGGACGTCTCCCAGCCAAGCAGCGATCGAGACGCGGATCGGCATGAAGTACACGTCCGCGTCGTGCTCGCGCGCGAAGCTCACGACCTCACGCGCGAAGCCCCGGTGCCAGGCGAGGGTGGGCTCGAAGCCGTGAGGGAACACTGCCCTGTTGCGGCTCGTCCAGTAGCGCAACGACTTCTCGGAGGTGACGCTGGTGCTACCCCAGAAGACCGTCACGCCGGGCAGGAGGTCGCGCCACGCAGCCATGAGGCGAACGTCGAAGAAGGGCTGGGTGAAGAAGCCGTCCGCGCCGGCATCGAGCTTGCGAAGGGCGTAATCGCGCTCGGCTGAGATGCTCTGCCTGTACGGGTCGAGGGCGGCGTAGATGCGCCAGTTCGGGTGCTCGGAGCGCAGTTTCGCGATCACCTGGAGGCTGCTCGCGCCGCTCAACTCGTGCGCCATGTCGTCTGGCGGGTCTCCCTGCACCACGATGACGTCCGACACCCCAGCCGCCTCGAGTCGGGCGCCCGGTTCCCAAGCGGGCTCCAGCGGCACGTCCATCGCCCGCACGTGCGGCAGCGCAGCGAGGTCGCGGCCCGCAGTGATGAGCTCGGAGCGCGCTAGAACGGCTGCGTCGTGACTGCGCATCTCGAACCTCAGGAGGTCGGGCAGGTTGATGGCGCAGACGTCACTCCCGAGATCGAGGGTGGCGTCGAGCTGGCTCCGCAGCGCCGCCGCGTCGCGCGGAACCAACTCGATGCAGACACGCATGCGAGGCATCATAGCCGGCAGGTCGAGGCTCTGGTCGCTACCGCACCAGGCAGGCTCAGCTCAACGGCGCGAGCGCTCGGGATCGTCCTCGCGCTCGTCCTCCTCGGTGCCCTCCGATGGGCTTGCCTCGCCGGAATCGGACGCTCCTCCGGGCCGCTCCTTGGAGAGCTCCGCGCGCAGAGCGGTCCAGCGCAAGGCTCCCCCGATGCCGAGCAGGGCCAGCGCGGTGAGGGCCGGGTTGCCCCGGAACCAGCCCAACGCGAGCGCCGCGTCCAGGACGCCAGCCGCGGCGCCCGCCAGACCGATCGCCAGGAAGACCGCGGAGAGCGACAGGTACGCGCGCTGGGAGCTAGGCGTCACTTCGATGCCGCCTCACGCGCGAGGTTGGGGGCGTACTTGTCGCGGAGGTAGGAGAGGTAGGGCTCGACACTGAGGGCGCGGCCGGTCGCACGTTCGACCAACTCTGCCGGGGGGAGGCGCCGCCCGTAGGCGTACACGTGCTCCCTCAACCAGGCGTGCAGCGGAGCGAAGGTACCGGCTGCGAACTGCTCGTCCAGGTCGCCGATGGCTGACCGCGCCGCTTCGAAGAACTGCGCAGAGAGCACGTTGCCTAGCGTGTAACCCTGGAACGCCCCGCCCACGAACCCTGAGAACCAGTGCACGTCTTGGAGTACTCCCTCCAGGTGGTCCTGCGGCGCCACCCCCAGGTCGCGCTGGTAACGCTCGCGCCACGCCTCGGGTAGGTCGGTGACGGCGAGCCGCCCTTCGAGCAGCTCCAGCTCGAGGTCGAAGCGGATGATGACGTGGAGGTTGTAGGTCAGCTCGTCGGCCTCGGTCCGCACCAAGGAGCGGCGGACCTGGTTGACGCTACGGTGAGCGGCTTCCTCGTCGAGATGACCCAACTCGGGGAACGTCCGCTGCACGATCGGCAAAGCGTAGCGCCAGAAGCCGCGGCTGCGTCCGACGAGGTTCTCCCAGAGCCGTGACTGGCTCTCGTGGATCCCGGCTGAGACGCCGCTCGCCAGTGACGTGCCGTTCAGCTCAGCTGAGAGGCCTTGCTCGTACATAGCGTGACCGGCCTCGTGGAGGGTGCTGAAGAGGGCTTCGGCGAGGTCGGTAGGGTCGACTCGGGTGGTGATGCGCACGTCGCCTTGAGCGATGCGAATCGCGAAGGGATGCAGAGCGAGGTCCTGCCGACCGCCGTCCAGGTCGTATCCGAGGGCGCTGGCGAGACGTAACGCCACACGCATCTGGGCAGCCTCCTGGACGCTCGCCAAGGGCAGCGCCGGCTGGCTGCCCGCTTCGCCGCGCTCCGCGATCGCGGCCTCCACGAGCGGGAGGAGCGCCGCACGGAGGTGCGCGAAGAGTGGCCTGAGGGCGGCCACGCTCATGCCCTCGTCTGCGTCATCGATGAGTGGATCGGCGAGATGATCGGCCTCAGGGAAGAACGAGGCGTACTGACGCGAGAGCTCTACCGTGCGCTCGAGCAGCGGCGCCATGAGGGCGAAATCGGCCTCTTCCCTGGCCCTGCCCCAGGCTTCGAAGCTGGCGGCCGCGTGCTCGGTGATCGTGACCATGAAGCTGGCGGGGTAGCGCGCGGCGCGCTCGACGTCTCGCGAGACGACTCGCAGCAGGTCGCGCTCGAGTTCGCCGAGTTCGGGCGAGCGGCGCTCCAGGCGTTCGAGCGTTCGCCTCAGTTCGGGATCGACCCTGCGCTCGTGCAGCAGACGTTCGAGGGTAGCGAGGTGCCGGCCCCGGGAAGCGGCCCCGCGACGCGGTAGGTAGGTGTTCTGATCCCAGTGGAGAAGCGAGGCCGCCGCCTGCAGGTCGTCCATCTCGCGCAATCTCTCGCGCAGCGAGTCTAGGTCACTGGGGGCGGCCATTCGTGCATGATACGCGCCTGAACCGTGCACGTCCGGTTCGCCACGGCCATCGATGGGCCGAGTCAGGCCAGGATGACGTAAGCCAGGATCAACACGAAGTGGCAGGCGCTGCCGGCCAACACGAAGAGGTGCCAGAGCGCATGGAACCCGAAGGTGCGCGGCCAGGGGTCAGGCCGCTTGGTGGCGTACACCATGGCCCCGAGCGTGTAGAAGGCGCCTCCCGCCAGCAGCCACCAGAGCGCGCTGAGCGGCAGGGCGCTCATCAGCGGCGTGAACGCCACGACCGCCAACCACCCCAGCCCGACGTACAAGGCCACCG
>SKSV01000297.1 GCA_007122815.1 Trueperaceae bacterium
CGGACGGGGTCGAGCGCGTCTGGAACCCCGCCACCAGGCTCGGCGGGTGGCAGCGGTGAAGCGGTGAAGTGCCCGTACTGTTCGGGTGACGACACTCGCGTGGTGAACTCGCGCCCCTCCGACGAGGGAGCCGCGATCCGGCGCAGGCGCGAGTGCAACTCGTGCCACCGACGCTTCACCACCTACGAGCGCGCGCAGTTCGAGGCTCTGGTGGTCCGCAAGCGCTCCGGGAGGCGCGAGGCCTTCGACCCGGACAAGCTGCTAGCGAAGCTCTCCATAGCGTGCAACAAGCGGCCGGTCAGCGACAAGCAGCTGCGAGCCTTCGCGTACGGCTTCGAGGACGAGGTATCGGTGCCCGAGATCGACAGCGAGGAGATCGGGCGCCGCACGCTGGCCTTCCTGAAACGGCTCGACGACGTGGCCTACATACGGTTTCTCTCGGTCTACCGCGACTTCGACTCCGTCGACCGCTTCATCGAGGAGATCCGCCAGCTCGGCGGAGACCAGTCGGCAACTACCCAACCGACCCTCGAGGAACTCGCGAACGAGAAGGCGCGCGGCGGTTGAGGGCGTGGCCCGAGCGGCGCGGCACGTCGTCGCGCCGGGTTGTTGGTCATCGCGGGCTGTGCTAGCATCGCGTTTGGTCTCGCGACCGTCGGACCCTGGCGTCACCACCGCCGAACCCCGATCATCCCGACGGCGACACCACCTCGAAAGGTGCGTTGACGCATGAGCACGTACTTCCCCAAGGAGCCCCAGAACGGCTGGGTGCTTGTCGACGCCACGGATCAGACCGTGGGGAGGCTCGCCACCCAGATCGCCAGCGTGCTCCGCGGCAAACACAAACCCGATTTCACGCCCAACCAGGCCGGCGGAGACTTCGTCATCGTAGTCAACGCCGACAAGGTCGTCTTCACCGGGAACAAGCTCGAGCAGAAGGTCTATACCCGCTACTCGGGCTACCAGAGCGGGCTGAAGACCGTCACCGCCGGCGAGATGCTGGCCAAGCATCCTGAGCGCGTGCTCGAGCGCGCGGTCTGGGGCATGCTGCCCAAGAACCGGCTGGGCCGCAAGTTGATCAGGCGCCTCAAGGTCTACGCCGGCGAGGCGCACCCGCACGCCGCGCAGCAGCCCGTCCAGATGGAGCTCCGTTGATGGAACAGTACTACGGCACCGGACGTCGCAAAGCCGCCGTCGCGCGGGTCTTCCTGCGCCCCGGAAGCGGCCGCATAACCGTGAACGGTCAGGAGTTCCAGGACTACTTCCGGGGGATCCTGGTCGGCGTGCAAGCGCTCGAGCCGCTCAAGGTCACCAACACCGCCGGGCGTTACGACGCCCTCATCACCGTCGCCGGTGGTGGCCCGAGCGGCCAGGCCGACGCCATCAAGCTCGGTGTCGCCCGCGCTCTCCTCAAGGTCGACCCCAACTTCCGCCCCGCACTCAAGGATGGCGGCTACCTCTCGCGCGACGCGCGCGTGGTGGAACGCAAGAAGTACGGTCTGAAGAAGGCGCGCCGCGCGCCGCAGTTCAGCAAGCGCTGAGGGTACGGCCGAGCTCGCCCCACTGCTGGCCCGGTGACGACATGCACCGGGCCAGTCGCGCGGAACGGGGCGGGCGCCTGCACGACGCCACGGAGGGACCCGCATGGACGTCCTGCAAGCGCTGGTCCTGGGAGTGGTCCAGGGGCTCACGGAGTTCCTGCCCGTCTCGAGCTCCGGCCATCTAGCGCTCACCACCTACCACTTCGGATGGGGAGACGGTCTTCCCCTGTGGGTGGGGGTCGCTACCAACACCGGCACGCTGCTGGCCGTCCTCGTCTACCTACGCCGTGACGTCACCGTCGCGCTGAGCGGCTTCGTCCGCGGGCTCTGGTCGGCTCAGGCGAGGCGCGAGGAGGGCTGGCGCCTAGCGCTGCTGGTGATGGTGGGGTCGGTCCCCACCATCGCCATCGGCTTGGCGTTCAGGGGCTACTTCGAGCAGCTGGGGAACGCGACACCCGTGTCGTTCGCGTTGATAGTCACGGGCCTGGTGCTGTGGACGGCGCCGCGCGGCGGGCCGAAGGCCGACCCCACGGCGTTGAGCTTCGCCGACGCCCTGCTCACGGGCGTCGCTCAAGGCCTCGCGGTGATTCCCGGCATCTCACGCTCAGGCGCCACCATCGGCATGCTCCTGTGGCGGGGAGCGTCACCGACGATGGCGCCTCGGCTCTCGTTCCTGATGTACCTGCTGGTGTCGGTCGGGGTCGCGCTCTTGGAGGCCCCGACGGTCTTCGCCGAGGGTGTCGCCTGGGGCGCCCTGGCGGTGATGACGTTGGCGTCGTTCGCGGTGGGTTACCTGGCGCTGCTGGTCGTCTTCGCGGTGCTCAAGCGCGGACGCTTCCGGGTCTTCGCACCCTACTTGTGGCTGATCGCCGCGATCACCCTGGCTCGCGTCGCCCTGACCTGATTAGGCGTGCTGCCACGACGCTATGATGTTCGGATGACCTAAGGAGGCGTTCCATGCCCGTCGTGACCCGCATCGCCCCTTCGCCGACCGGCGACCCTCACGTCGGCACGGCGTACGTCGGCCTCTTCAACTACGCCCTCGCTCGCCGACACGGCGGCCGCTTCGTGCTCCGACTCGAGGACACCGACCGGCAGCGTTACCAGGCGGACGCCGAGCATCGCATCGCGTCGATGTTGGAGTGGCTCGGCCTACGTCCCGACGAGGGTCCGGAGACCGGCGGGGCGCACGGGCCGTACCGACAGAGCGAGCGCCTGTCGATCTACCGCGCTCACGCGGAGCTGTTGATCGAGGAGGGCAAGGCCTACCGCGCTTTCGAGACGCCCGAGGAGCTCGATGCGATGCGGCGCGAGCAGCGTCAGCTGGGCAAGGACCCTGGTTACGACGGGCGCGGTCGGGAGCTGAGCGAGGCCGAGCAGGCTCGCCGCGCCGCGGCCGGCGAGCCGCACGTGGTGCGTCTACGTGCTCCGGACGAGGGCGACACCAGCTTCTTGGACGAGCTGCGCGGCGAGGTGCGCATCCCGAACGCCGAGATCCGCGACACGGTGCTGCTGAAGTCGGACGGGTACCCCGCCTACCACCTGGCTGTCGTCGTAGACGATCACCTCATGGGCGTCACGCACGTCATGCGGGCCGAGGAGTGGATCACCTCGACACCGATTCACGTGCTGCTCTACCAGGCCTTCGGTTGGGAGCTCCCGGCCTTCGTGCACCTGCCTCTGCTGCGTAACCCCGATGCGAACAAGACCAAGATCTCGAAGCGGAAGATGGACACCTCGGTGGAGAGCTACCGCCAGCAAGGCATCTTGCCCGAGGCGCTGCTCAACTTCCTGGGCACCATGGGTTGGAGCATGCCCGATGGCCGGGAGGTCTTCTCGCTGAGCGACATGGTCGCCGCCTTCGACCCCGCGCGCATCTCGTTGGGTGGACCGGTCTTCGACCTCAAGCGTCTCCGGCACCTCAACGCGCGCTATCTGCGCGACGTGCTCAGCCTGGAGGCCCTGGCCGAGCGGCTCCAGCCGTGGCTCGCCGAACGCGGTCTCGAGGGCGCCGACGAGGACTACCTACTCGACGTGCTGGACGTGGTGCGGCCGCGAGCCGAGACGATGCTCGAGCTGCTCGACCAGACCGAGCCGTTCCTCCAGCAGCGCCTCAGGTACGACGTCGACGCGCGCCGCCGCTTGGCTGCCGGCCAGGCTTACCTCGAGGACCTGGAGCGGGCGTTCGCGGCGCTGGAGTGGTTCGATGACGACGACGTCGACGAGCTGCTGCGGACCTACGTCCAACGGCAGGCCGTGCCCATGGGCAAGGTGATGATGCCGCTGAGGGTCGCGTTGACCGGCACGACGCAGGCGCCCGGGGTCGTCGACCTGGTGGTGATCATGGGCAAGGAGCGCACGCTCGATCGCATCGGGCAGGCGCTGCAGGCCATCAGCGAGGGGCTGCCCGACGACGACCCGGAACGCCTCAAGGCGGAAGCGGAAGCTGCCGCCAAGGAGGCGCAGCGCGCCAAGCGGGGCCGCCGCCCCATCGGCGCGACGGAACGGAGCTGAAGTGGCTTGGTTCGACCGGCTGCGCGCCGGGCTCAGCAAGACGCGCTCGGCGATCCTCGGTGAGGCGGAGGCGGATCCCTCCAGAGACGCCGCCGACCCCACCGGCGGCGCGCCGAAGGGTCGCCCGCCCGACCTGGAGATGGACTGGGACGACCTCGAGTTCGCCCTCATCGGCGCGGACGTGGGGGCTCGCATCGCCGCGGAGGTGGTGAGCGAAGCGCGCAAGGAGCGCGAGCGCGGCACCAGCTTCCGCGAGGCGCTCGAGCAGGCGCTGCTCGATCAGCTCGAGGGCGACCGCATGCGCCAGAAGCTGCGGCGCGTCGGGTTCGACCTGGACGTGAACCGCACGACCGTCGAGCCCGCCGGCAAGGTCCTGATGGTGGTGGGCGTCAACGGCGTGGGTAAGACCACCACGATCGCCAAGCTGGGGCGCTACTGGGCCGCGCGCGGCAAGCGCGTGGTGTTCGCCGCCGGCGACACCTTCCGCGCCGCGGGCAGCGAGCAGCTGGTGGTCTGGGGCGAGCGCCTCGGCATCCCGACGGTGACGGGAGCGAGCGGGAGCGATACCGCGGCGCTGGCGTTCGAGGGGGCGAGGCGCCGGATCAGCAGCGGCGCCGACCTCTTGATCGTCGACACCGCCGGGCGCCTGCACACCAAACACAACCTCATGGAGGAGCTCAAGAAGGTGAAGCGGGTGATCGACAAGGCCGACCCGGGCGAACCCAAGGACGTGTGGCTGGTGCTGGACGCGGTCACTGGCCAGAACGGCCTGGAGCAGGCCAAGCGCTTCCACGACACGGTCGGTCTCACCGGCGTGATCGTGACGAAGCTCGACG
>SKSV01000082.1 GCA_007122815.1 Trueperaceae bacterium
CGGCCCGGCCCGACCGTCACCAAGGGGTGGTCCATGGGTAGCGCGACCGGACTGACCGCGAGGCGCCACGCCCCATCCTCGGCCCACATGCTGGACACCAGGCGGGCTCGCTTGCCGCGCTCGGCCAGCTCGGCGATCGCCTCGGGCGTCAGCTCCGCGATGCCTCGCACGCACGGTTCGACCTCGGACCAGCTCAGCTCGGGAAGGGCGCAGAGGCGCGCCAGGATCGTCAGCTTGTGGCCGGCATCGAGACCCTCGACGTCCAGCGACGGGTCGGCCTCGGCGTAGCCGAGCTGCTGCGCTCGCGTGAGGGCTTCCTCGAAGCCCTCGCCGGCCTCCATGCGCTCGATCAGGTACCCGCAGGTGCCGTTCAGGAGTCCGTGCAGCTCGCTCGGAGCGGAGCCGCGCAGGGGGCCCGCCAGCGCGCTGACGACAGGCGTACCGGCCATCACCGCCGCCTCGAACCCCAGCCTCCCCCGCTCGGCCCACTCGCGCCAGACCTCCCACCTCTGGGCAATCGCAGCCTTGTTGGCGCTGACGAGCCGAGCTCCGGATCGCGCGGCACGGCGCATGAGGCGGGTGGCCTCGTCGACACCGCCCATCACCTCCACCACCACGTCGGCGGCGGCGAGAGCCTCGTCGGGATCGTCGGTCAGCCGCGGCGGGCGCCGACCGAGGTCGCGCGGGACGCTCGTGTCGCGCACTAGGGCGCTCACCACCTCGACCTGGGGGTGGCGCTGCAGCAACCTGATCGCGGCGGCGCCCACGGTACCGGCGCCCAGGAAGGCTACGCGCGTTGGCCTCGGGCTCATGCGGGGGAGGCTACCACGCGTCCTGCTCTGGTATCTTCGGAGTTCAGGGGAGGGGCGGCGCGCGCCGGAGTCGCCTCGGTCTGGAGCGCTGGATGCTCGGTATCGGCATCGTCGGCCTGCCCAACGTGGGCAAGAGCACGCTCTTCAACGCCATGACCAAGGCGAACGTCGAAGCGGCCAACTACCCGTTCGCCACCATCGACAAGAACGTAGGTGTGGTCGCCGTGCCGGACGAGCGACTAGCGCCGCTTGCGCCGCTCTTCGAGCGGGGCGGCCGGCGACCGCAGGTGGTGCCCACCACGGTCGAGTTCGTCGACATCGCCGGCCTCGTGAAGGGAGCCTCGCGCGGTGAAGGGCTCGGTAACCAGTTCCTGGCGCACATCCGCGAGGTGGCCGCCATCGCCCACGTGGTGCGCTGCTTCGAGGACCCCAACGTCGTGCACGTCGTCGGCCAGGTGGACCCGATCGCGGACGTGGAGACCGTGGCGACCGAGCTCGCCCTGGCGGACTTGGCGACCCTCGAGCGCCGTGCCGAACGATTGCGCCGCTCCGCCAAGGGCAACGCGGACGACGCGGACGAGCTGCGGCTCGTCGAAACGCTCGCTGCGGAGCTGGACTCCGGGAAGCAGGCGAGTGCGGTGTTGGCCGAGCGGGGTTGGAGCCTGCCCGGCGACCTGCGCCTCCTCACCGCCAAGCCCGTCGTCTACGTGTGCAACGTCTCCGAGGGGGAGCTGTCGGGGAACACCCACGTGGACGCGTTGCGCGCTCGCGCCCAGGCGGAAGGAGCCGAGCTGGTGGTGATCTCGGCGCAGATCGAGCGGGAGCTGGCCGAGCTGGGCGAAGACGAGGCTGCGGAGTTCCTGGCGGACCTGGGATTGGAGCGGTCGGGCCTCGCGCGCCTCGTCCACGCCGGTTACGAGGTGCTGGACCTGATCACCTTCTTCACCGCGAACGAGAAGGAGGTCCGCGCCCGGACCGTGCGCCGCGGCACCAACGCGGCGCAGGCGGCGGGCGAGGTGCACAGCGACATGGAGCGGGGCTTCATCCGAGCCGAGGTCATCCACTGGTCGCGACTGGTGGAGGCCGGCGGCATGAGCGCCGCCCGCTCGCGCGGCTTGGTCCGCACCGAGGGCAGGGCCTACCGGCTCGAGGACGGCGAGGTCATGCAAGTACTGTTCAGCGTGTGATCAGAAGACGTTGCCTATCCTGAAGGCGAACACGCCCCCGCGGTTGCGTTCGCTGAAGCCGTAGTCGAAGCGCAGCGGTGGCAGGGCCACGCCGGCGAAGCCAAGGTCGACCTGCAGACCCACCCCTGCGCTGCCGAAGAACGGGGCCCCGTACTCGGCGAAGCCCGGCACGCTCGAGGCGTAGCCGAGGTCGACGAAGACGATGCCTACTACCGTCTCGGTGGCGAAGGTGGAGAGACCGAAGTCGTAGCGGTACTCGAGCGAACTCGTGACGTACGTGCGCGAGGGGTCGAAGTCGGTCTCGCGGTAGCCGCGGATGTTCGTCGCGTCGTCGAGCGTCCGGCCGACCTGGAAGCGCCGCGAGGTGGGGTAGAAGCCACCGAACTGATGACCCGCGTTGAGGCGAACCGCGAACACGTGGTTCGGGTCGCTCACGTCTTCAGGCAAGAGCGTGGCCAGGTGGAGGTACGTCTTGGCGCCGACTTGGAGCTGCTGGAAGGTGTAACTGCGCCTGAGGCCGGTGCCAGGGTCGGTGATGTCGTTACCCCAGCCGAAGCCGACCGAGACGTCTGCGCCGATGCCCTGACGGGGGAAGCTGACGCTGTCACGGTCGTCGAAGTCGAGCCCGGCGCTGACGAACGCCGAGAGGCCGCTCGTCGGCAACACCTCCACGGCCAGCTCCTCCGGCAGTGCGCAGCGCTCAGGGTTCGTGACGCGCTGATCCTCGATCTCGCAGGCCTCGCGCGAGGGCTCCAGGGCGTAGTGGCTGTAGGTGATGCGGGTGCTGACGTTGAGGTCGGTGAACGGTAGGACCCGGCGGCCCACGCTGAAGGCGCCGCCGCTGCTGCGCACCATGTACTCGCCGACGGGCACGCGGTTGGCCTCGACTCGTGGCAGGCCCGGGTAGAACGCGGTGAGGCTGCCGTCGCGAACCAGCCTCTGGTTCACGTCGACCACCGAGAAGATCGACGCGGAAACGCTGGTGGGCACCTCCATGAAGTCCAGGACGTCGACGTACAGCCAGGGTACGGCGTAACGAAGGTTGCCCCCGAACTGCAGTCCGAGGTCGGAAGTGAGCCCTTCTACTTCGGCGGAGATGGTGTGAGCGCGGCCCCATAGGTTGCGTTCGGAGAAGCTGAGCGATGCCGAGAAGCCGGTGTCGGTGTTGTACTGCGCGGAGGGCTGGAAGACACCCGTCTGCGTGGCGCGGACCACCACCCCGACGGTGACCTCGTCCGGGTCCTCGGCCGGCAGCAGCTGGCGGCTCACCGGCGTCACGGCCCCGAGGCGGGCGACCGCGCGCAGGCCGTCGTCGAGGGCGCGCAGGTCGAGCACCTCCCCTGGCGCGGGCAGGTAGCGGGTGATGACGAAGGACTCGGTGCTACCGGGCTCGCCGTCGTAACTGACCTCATAGCCGGCGATGCGCAGCTCGCGCACGCGCTGGACGTAGGTACCATCGTCGCGCCAGGCGAAGGCCGGCTGGTTGGCGATCACCACGCCACGCTCGCTGTAGAGGTCGCGGATGAGCCTGAAGTCCTCCTCCGCCAACGCTGACGTGAAGGTGTCCCCCTCGCGCAACGTGAGCGACTCCAGGATGGTGGCGTCGTCGATCACGCTGTTGCCCTCGATCTCGACGCTCGTCACGGGACCAGCGGTGTCGGGCGGTCCTAGCGCGAACCCCACCCGCACCGATCCGGTGGCGGTGACTTGCGGGACGATCCTCACGTCGGCCGTGCGACCGCTGGCGAGCCTGCGGACGTCCTCGAGGAGCACCTCGACGTTGTACAGGTCACCGACCTCGAGACTGAGCTCTGACGCGTCGACACCGAGCGCGGCGGTGTCGAACGACACGATACGCAGCTCCCGGAAGCGCACGTGCAACACGCCGTCGGGGTCCAGCACGCTGCGCTCCTCGTCCACACCCGACTCCCGGTAACCGAGCTCGGCGTACCGCTGCGCCACACCCTCGAGCGCCGCGCGGTAGCTGGAGAGCTCGAAGCTGTCGGAGGCGCTCACGCTCTGGAAGTAGCGCTCGAGCTCCTCGCGCGAGAGAACGCTCGACTCATCGAACTCGACCCGCGTCAGCGGGGCTGTCTCGCTGACCGTGTAGCGGAGGCGGACGGGCGCGCGCCCGTCCTCGGACGCCGGCACGCTCCGGTCGGGTATGAGCTCCAGCAGGACCTGGACGTCGAAGGGCACAGCCAGGCTGCGGTAGATCTCCTGCACCGTGTCGATGGCCTGCTCGGAGCGGATGGCGTTCAGGGTGCGCCCTTCGTCCAGCAGGTGTTCGCGCACCACCGCGTTGCGAAGCGCTGCTGGGTCCACCGCTTCCACTCCCACGAACTCGACCCCAGCGATGCGGGGGTTCTCGCGGACGCGCACGACCAGCACCGGGCCGGCACCCCGGTCTTCGAGGCTCACGCTGACCTCCTCGAAGGCGCCGAGCGCGTAGACGCGGTTCCTCTCGGCCTCCAGGTCGACCCGCTCCGCTGGCGTCCCGGTGCGCGCCGCGACGATCGTGCGTACGACGTCAGCGAAGACGGTGGTGCCGTCGACGCGGACCTCCGTCAGGTTGCCGGTGACTCGGGGAGCGGTCTGGGCCAGCGCGCTTGCGCCAGCGCACAGAATGAGGAGCAGTGAGAACCTGACGAGGGCGCTTCTGAGCGGCATCCCGCAGTCTACCCGAGCCTTCGTGAGAGGCCCCCGGCCCGCGGGTGAGACGTCTGAGCGGTGTGCCCTCCAGCGCGCCCTCTCGCCGCGAGCGCCGACGGTATGATGCGTGACGTGTCGGAAGGAGCCACCGTTCACGCCGACCTGCCCACGCTGGCGCGGCGCGCCGCCGACACGCTGCGCGCCGCGGGTGCGGGTGGTGTCGAGGTCGGCATGA
>SKSV01000423.1 GCA_007122815.1 Trueperaceae bacterium
CGCCGCACATGGCGCGGAGTCTAGCACGCAGCGCCCTAGCCTCCGGTCGCTGCTACGCTCGCAGCATGGGGTTCGTGACGTTGGCCAGACCCGCCGAGCACGAGGAGGTGGTGAAGGGCTCACGCTTCCTGGCGGTGGCCCATCCCCTGCGCCACGTCGAGCAGCTCGAGGCGTCGCTAGACAGGCGCCGCAGCGCCATGGGCGACGCCTCCCACCACGCCTGGGCGCTGCGCTGGGGTGACGTGATGCGCTGGTCGGATGACGGCGAGCCCGGCGGCACCGCCGGGCGGCCGGTGCTCGAGGTGGTGCTCAAGCGTGGTCTCGACCGCGCCGGGGTGATCGTGACGCGCTACTTCGGGGGCACCAAGCTCGGCGCGGGTGGCCTCGCCCGCGCGTACTCCGGCGCGGCCGCTCGCGCGCTGGACGCGGCCGGCGTGCGCGAGGTGGAGGAACGTGAGCGTTGGACGGTGCGCTTGCCCTACGGGGCCGTCGACGCGGTGTTGAGGCGCGCGCATGAGCAGCCGGGAGCGGGGCGAGCCGAGGCCGATTACGACGCGCTTGGCGCGTTGGTCGTGCTCGAGCTCCGCAGCGCCGACGCGGCCTCGTGGCAGCGCTTGCTGGCCGACCTGACGCGCGGCGAGGCGGAGCTGCTGGAGCGCTTGGAACTCGACACGTGAGCGGAGCTCGACACTTGCAGCGGACGCTCAGCGGAAGTAGTTCCGGATGACCTCTTGGTACTCGACCGGCACCGCACCGTCCGTGACGGCCTGCTCGACCGCACGCTCGTAGCGCTCGAGCGCGCTCGGGGTCAGCTCGACATCGCTGTCGCGCCCGGGGAGCCGCACGCGACCACCCAACGACTCCGGCCCCTGACCGAGGATGCCGGTCAACTGCTCGAGCTCGCCGCCCGGGTCGGGTACGTCGTCCAGCCCACCGGTGGGAAGCCCTGCGCCCCTTCCGGCTTCGTCACCCTCTCCGGCGTCGATGGCGGTCTCGTCCTGAGCCATGCCGCGGTCGACGCCCAAGTCATCTTCACCCGTACCCGGGTCGAGTTCCGCTTCTTCAGCCGTCTCGTCACCCCCGAGACCCCCTTCGGCTTCGGCTTCCTGGAACGTGCCGGCGTCGCCCTCGCCCGCCTCCCCGTGCTCGGGCGGTACCTCGCCCTCCTGCTCCTCGCTGGGGCTGTCGCCCGCTGCGACCTCTTCGGGCAAGCCCGTCACCGTCTCGGGGTCGAAATCGTCTGGCCGCTCGGCGGGCGTCCGTTGCCCGTCCTGCGGTCCCAGCTCAGGCTCTCCCTGCAGCTCGGCCATGGGGGAGTCCGCGTCAGCTTCGCCCGCTTCCCGGTCACGCTCGGCGGCGGCCAGCTCGGCCTCCGTCATGCTCGGGCGCTCGCGCAGCGATTCGAGGAAGCGCTCGAGCGCCTCGCGCTCGAGGCCCTCGGCGTCGCCATCAGGCGCGTCCTCACCCACCGCGCCAGGCCCCCCCGTGTCGGGCCGCTGCTCGGCGGGCGGGCTAGGAGGCTCGGGGGCTTCGGCCGTCTCCGCTTCGGGCAGCGGCTCATCGACCTCGGGCTCGCTGACCAGCGGGGGTGGCGACGCTGGCGTCGGGGAGCCGTCGGGGAGCCCAGTAGTTGTCGGTGTCGGCGACATCCAACCCCCTGGTCCGCCGACGACTCCTGCCAACAGCCAGACAGCGACCGCTAGAGCCGCTAGCGGTAGCCACCAAGCACCCTGTCGAGGAGGGGTGACGTCGCGAACCGACAGTCTCGCTTGCACCGCCGCCGCGGCCAGCAGCCCGTGGGGGTCGTCGCGCCCACCGTGCTCCACGTGTGTCTGGTAGGCCAGGCCCGCTTGCTCGGCGATCGCCGCGAAGGCGGCATCCACACCGGCTCGAGGTGGCCACGCGGCCGCGATCACCGCCGCACCGAAGAGCGCCAGCGCATGCCAATCGGGCGAGAGCCCGATCACCCAACCGGCCACCGCCGCCAGCGCGGCGCCGGCGGCTGCGCGGGTGGCGCGCGTCAGCAGGGCAGAGCGACGGGCGAACTGAACGTGCAGGTCGGGGCTCCAGGAGAGCTCGCCAGGTCTGGCACCACTCATGGATTCACCCCCCTTCGGTCGGCACGCCGCCAGCCGACGGAGGCCAGTCCGAGTCCGACCACGGCCAGCGCGCTCATCATCGCGAGGTGCCACGGAGACACGGCCACCGCGGACGTCAGCGGGTTGAGCACCGTCCATCCGAGCTGGATGTCCAGCACCAGGAGACCCGCGACCGCGGCCGGCACGAGCAGCGGCAGCAGCGCCCGGAGCCGCAGCGATTGGGCGACGCGCCCCAGGACGAGTCCGAGCACGAAGTAACCCGCCGTCGCCACCGGGACCGAGACGAGGCTCCACCAGAGCGGTGTAGCGGGGTAGCTCGCGGCGTACGAGGCCACCTCCAGCGGCAGCACCAGGAGAGCCACGAGCACGACCATCAGGGCGGTCGCCACCGCGCGCCGCGGTGCCTCACCTGCGGCGCTGGCGCCGAAGCCGAGGGCCAGGAGCGCCAGAACCACCGAGCGCGTCTGGGCGAAGGCGTACCAGGACTCGTTCGAGCCGCTGCCCGGCGTGGGCCACACGGCGATGAGGGTGATCACGAGCGCGGCGAGGACCAGCGTGGCCACCTGCGTGGCGTCGCTGTCTCGCAAGCGGTCTTCGAGCCCGAAGAGCAAGCGGCTCATCTCGGTGCCTCCGCCCATACCTCGTCATGTGGCAAGCCGACGAACCAGCTGCGCCCGTCGCTGGCCACCGCCGCTCCCTCCGGTACCAGCTCCAGCAGGGCGACCGCGATGCGCGGCAGCGGCCCGACGTCGCGGACCTGCACCGGCAACCTCTGGCCCGGAGCGACATCGAGTGCGGTCTCACCTCCGCGCACTGATACCAGCGCCAGGCTGGCATCGCCGGCGTTGCGCCAGACGCCGTCCTCGTCCTGGACGAGCGGCATGCCGACGGCACGGGGTCGCTCGAGCACCTGGGCACTACGCCAGCGGCCGAGGTCGACGCTGACGCTGTCGGGGCCGACCCTCGCCTCTACGTTGGAGAGCGGCCAGCCCGCTACCGGTAGCACCGCGGTGCGGGCTGGTAGCGTGAAGCGCTCGTGTAGCCTCCAGCGCTGCCCGACGCCGTCAGCCCCGACCACCAGGTCGGTCACCTGGTCGACACTCGACTGCGCCGGTCGGAGCGGCACCCAGGCCGCCACCGAGGTGGTGAGCGCCAGCAGCAGAGCCGCCAGCAGCCCCGGCAGGCCGCCGAAGCGCAACATCACCAAGACGATGAGCGCGTACGCCGAGGCGCCCAAGAGGAGCGGCAGAACGGGGGGCGGGCTCGAAGGCGTGATGCGCTCGATCGAGGCGAGCGCGCTCACGAGCGCGGCGTGGTCGAAGCGAGCCGGGTGCGCCGACATCGTCTCCATCCAGGACTCGACGTCCTGGACGCGGCCCGAGCCCACCACGCGGGAGCCCTCCCCAGCGGGGAGGAGCGTCGCGAGGCTCGCGTCGGCCAGCGAAGCCGGCGCTAACACGACCGTGGAGCCCGCCACGGCGGCGGCGACGACGGATTGAGCCCGCGCGTTCGGCGTCGCGACCACCAGGTTGGCCACACCGTCGTAGGCGGCGCTCCGCAGGGGCAGACGCTCCGGGCTCAGGTCGACTATGCGACCGCCCACCAACGACGAACGCACCTCGGGCCCCGGTTCACCGACCACCAGGTCCAACGGCCGCCGGTCGGCGAGGGTGCGCGGCAGGCTGCCGCTGGTGACGGTCAACCCGCCGCTGCGCACGACCCAGCTCAGCGAGCGCCACACCGGCACGAAGAGCTCGTCCTCGAAGACCGAGAGCCCGCTGCCGCCCGGCACCTCGGCGCGGTACCGCAGCCACCTCTCGCCCTCACGCAAGGTGCCGCGGTCGATGGAGAGCTCGAACTCGACCGGACCGACGTCCCGCAACACCAAGCGCAGGGGGTTCCAAGCGTTCGCCACGACCGCGTCGCCGAAGCCGAGCTCCAGCGTGGCGGTGCGCGCGCTGGACTGCGCGGCAGCCAGCGAACTCAGGGCGATCACCAGCAGCGCCAACACTGCGATCGGAGCGGGGGCGTACGTCTTCATCGCTTTCCACGATAGCGAGCCTAGGGGCGCTCGAGCGTCGCCCAAGCTGGCGACCGCGCGCGCTCACCAGCGCTCTTCAAGGTACGCGCAGGACGATGGCGCTGACGACCTCGCGCTCGCTGCGGCGGTTCCAGACACGGCCGTCCGCGTACAGCGTCGTGCTCCCCCCCGAGTCGAGACGCATGGCGTCACGCACGCCCAGACGCTGCATCAACGGGACCAGGTCGGACGCCACCATCGACTCGGCCGCCACCAGCACCACGCTGCCATCCGCCCGCACGCCGATCGCGGCCTGCTGGGTCAGCCCGTCGAGGATGCGTTGCCCGACGGCGAAAAGCTCCCGCTCCGGCTCCAGGGCGGGCCGCCCGTCCTTGACAAGCAGGGGTCCCGCCTCGAGCGCGTAGCGCGCGCTAGCGAACTCTTCGGGTGTGACGTGCCAGTCGTAGCGGACTCGCGTGCCCGCCTCGGCAAGCGCCAGAGGTCGTAGCTCCGCCGGGTAGACCAGCGCGTACTGCTCACTCGCGAGCCGCACCGGGCCCACGCGGTTGTCGACCACCAGACCTGCCTCGTCGTCGACGACCAAGACCCCGACGCGCCCGCTACCGGCGAAGCCCGGTCCGGTGACCACCGCCACCTGGTCAGCGAAAGGTGCACCGCGGGCGGCCACCAGCACCCCGTCGAGGAAGACGCTGTAAGAGGCCACCACCCTGTCGATCATGGGGCCCTCCACGCC
>SKSV01000424.1 GCA_007122815.1 Trueperaceae bacterium
ATCAGCGTCAGGGTGCCGACCAGCAAGAACAGCAGCCACGAGATGGCCGCGGCGGTACCCATCTCGAGCCACTCGAAGCCGGTCCGGTAGAGGTACATCGCCACCGTCATGCCGGCCTGACCGGTGCCGCCGGTGCCGCCCGTGAGGATGAAGGGCTGGTCGAAGAGCTGCAGGTTGCCGATGATCGTGAGCGTGACGGCGAAGAAGATCATGGGCCGCAACAGCGGCAGGGTGATGTGGAAGAAGCTCTGCCGTGCGCTGGCACCGTCGATCTCGGCGGCCTCGTAGTAGTCCTTCGGGATGGTCGCCAGGCCGGCGGCGTAAAGGACCACGTTGAAGCCGAAGAACTGCCACCACACCAAGATCGAGATGGCCGGCTTGATATTGGGCGCGCGACCGAGCCAGTTGACGGGGAGGCTGTCGGCCATGCCGCCGAGCAACCATGCGCTCCAGGGAGCGTTCGCGAGGTAGGCGAGCGCCTCGTTGAGGATGCCGAACTGCGTGCCGAAGATCGTCTGGAACACGAGCGAGATGGCGACGGCCGAGGTGATGTAAGGCAGGAAATAAGCGGCGGTCAGCGGGTGTCGCAGGCGGCTGATACCGCGCGACAGCGCGAACGCCAACGGGATAGCGATCAGGTGCTGGGGCAGTCCGCTGGCGAAGGCGATCCAGAGCGTGTTGGTGATCGAACGCCAGAACCAGGGGTCGCCCATGAGCCAGGAGTAGTTCTCGAAACCGATGTAGCGCATGGTCGCGAGACCCTGGATGGGGTTCCATTCCTGCAGCGAGAGGTACATCGAGAAGACGATGGGGAAGAGCCCGAAAACCGCGAAAATGATGAAGAAGGGGCTGATGAAGAGATAGGGCGCGATGCGCCGCTGGAACTTGTCGAGCCGCGTGCTCCACGCTATCCGTGGCGTGTCGGCAGAGGCTGTGGATCTGGCCATGAGGGGACCTCGGGCCGTGGGGGACGCGTGCGCCCCCCACGGCGGTCAAGGACGATGGGTCAGCGGCGCACGCGGCGCTCGACCAGCATCTGCGCCTCGTCGAGCGCGGCCTGCACGTCACGGCCCTCGTTGAGGATCTCGCCCAGGGCGGAGCCCCAGATCTCGCTGGCGAGGATGTCGCCGGGGAAGGTGAGGACGCCGGGGATGCGCTCGGCGATGCTCGCCCACATGATGCGCGCGGGCTGCCCGGCGAGGAACTCGAGCTCTTCGTCGAACATCGGGTCGTCGTAGGTGACTGGCATAGCGGGGAAGGCGTTCATGGTGCGGAACGCCTCGAGTTGGATCTCGGGGTTCGTCGTCAGGAAGAGGACGAGGTCCCAGGCCGCGTCGAGCTTGTCTTCCGGGGTCTGCCCGGGGATCGCCCAGAAGGAGCCGCCCCAGCTGACCAGGGTGTCGCCCGGGACGACGGAGGCGCCCCATAGGCCACTGGTCTCGGGTGCCATCCAGTTCTGTAGGTGGCCTGCTAGCCAAGCGCCGGAGAGTTCGGTGGCGGTGGTGCCCTGACGGAAGGCTTCGAACCACTCGCTCGACCAGGCGCCGATCTGCGCGTCGAGCCCCTCGTTACGGATTATCTGCGCGACGCGTGCCGCTTCGAGGAAGCGCTCGCTGTTGAGCTGCGGGATGCCGTCGGCGTTGAAGTAGATGCCGTCGCCGGCGGGGATGTCGGAGCGGATCAGGCCGTCGGCCACCTGCGCCGCGTTGGTGGTCAGGAAGACGCCGCTCTCCTTGAGGTGGCGGCCGTAGTCGAGGTACGTCTCCATGCTGGCGTTCACCATGTCGATCGTCCAGCCGCTGGCCTCGAGGACGTCGCGACGGTAGAACATCGTTCCGGGGGCGATGTCGGTGGGCATCGCTACTTGGCGGCCGTCTTCACTGCGGCCCTGGGCCCAGGCGTAGTCGACGAACAGGTCCTCGTACTGGTCGGCGTTGAACGGCTCGCTGCTGAGGTCGCGCAGGCCGCCCTCGGCGATGAAGCGAGCGACGTAGTCGACCTCGAGTACGACCACGTCGGGTGCGCCGGTGCCGGTCGCGAGGTTGGTGACGAGCAGGTCGTGGTGGTCACCGAAGCCGAGCATGCGGGTTTCGACGGTGACGTCGGGACGCAGCTCGTAGAAGCGCGGCAGCACGTTGTTGATGTGGCTCTCGAAGTCATCGAAGAAGCCGATGGTAATCGTCGTGTTGGCGAAGGCTGCGCCAACGAGCAGGCTGGCGGCTAGGGTGAAGGCCAAGATCTTCTTCATGCGTATCCTCTCGAGGGGGAGTTGAGCGCCCTTACCGGGCCGCTACGGAGTCACGTTCCATCAACACGGGTTCGAACCGCCGCGTCACCTCCTTCTCCTCGTCGATACCGAGCGACATGAGAGCGAGCCGGGCTGCGGCCTGGCCCATCTCGGCGAAGGGTTGACGCACCGTGGTGAGGGCGGGGTGGAGATAATGGGCGATGAATAGGTCGTCGAAGCCTACGAGCGAGACGTCGTCGGGTACGCGCAGGCCGGCCTGACGCAGGGCCTTGAGGGCGCCCGCAGCGGACTGGTCGTTGGAGGCGAAGACCGCGGTGAAGCCGGCTCCGCGTTCGAGCAGCTCTTCCATCGCGCGGTAGCCGCCGTCCTCGATGAAGCCGCCCTCGGCGACCAGCGACTCGTCGTACGCGACGTCGGCCTCGGCCAGCGCCCGGCGGTAGCCCGTCAGGCGGTCACGCGCATCGGCGAGGCGCTTCAGACCCGCGATGTGGGCGATGCGGCGGTGTCCACGCTCGAGCAGGTGACGCGTGGCGATGGCGCCGCCGGTGACGTTGTCGAGGTAGACGCAGCGCTCTTCGATGGCATGGATCAGACGCCCAACGATCATGACCGGCAGGTCGGACTTGCGGACCCACTCGACGAGATCGTCGTCGTCGGTGGCGTCTATCTGCAAGATGAGGGCGTCGGTCCTGCGCTCCTTGAGGAACTCGAAGGAGCTGAGCTCGACGTCGCTGCGGGCGTGCCCGCTGGAGACGACGAGGTGCATCCCGCGCTCCTCGATCACGGACTCGATGCCGCGGACGATGTCGCCGTAGGCAGCGCTCGACAACTCGCTTACGAGGGCCCCGATGGCGTGGGACCGGTTCGTCGCCAGGCTGCGCGCGAAGGTGTTGGGTTGGTAGGCGAGCCGCTCGATGGCTGCGAGCACCGCCTCCCGTTTGCTGCGGCTCACCGGCGCCGTGCCGTTCAGGACACGTGAAACCGTGGCCTGAGATACCTTCGCGAGTTGCGACACGTCCCGTATGGTCGGCATTCGCTCGACTCTCTCTGAAACCGCTTTCAGACATTGTAGACGGCGCTGTCAGCTGATGTCAAGTCGGTACCAAAGTGATGTCTAGGACGACGTTGGTGGGGTTGCCGGCAGCGCCGGAGAGCGCCCAGCGTCGGTGATGCGCCGGCCGGCCCGACGGCGCGGCTCAACTGCGCGAGTAAGGTTGCCGTGTGCAGCCAACCTAGGTACCGTGAGGAGCGCCGCCGTGTGAACGTGGCTAGTGTCACCATGCTGCGCGCAAGGTTTCGGGCGGAACGTCACGTTCAGGGCAGAGAGTGGCCCATCGAAGCACAACGCGGGGCCGCAGCAACGAGCTGCGGCCCCGGAGGACGAGCGGGTGCGAGCCGGTGGTCAGTGCTGGTGGGCCAAGGTCTCGATTACGCCGTCGCCATCGTCATGTGCCTGTGGGGCCGGGTCGTTGGGGTCGTACACCGTGACGAGCGCCCGCATGTACGGGTGGATCGAGCAGATGTACTCGTAGGTTCCCGGCTCCGTGAAGGTGTGGCTGAAGGTCTCGGCGTGCTTGAGGAGCGGAGAGTAGAACGGTTCGGGACCGTCGGCCTGCATGGTCACGGCATTGTGTTGCCCAGTGCGTTCGCCGTCGAGGAGGTCGAAGACGTCCTCGTTGATCCAGGTTACCGTGCTGCCGACGGGTACCTCGGCCCGCTTTGGCCAGTACGAGTTGCCGACCATCTGGATCTGGATGCGATCACCATCGCGGAAGCGGTGGGGAACGTCGAGGGTTTCGCTGCCGAGGCCGAAGGGGTCGACGAAGCGCTTGGGGTCTTCGGCGATCTCGTTGCTGGGGCCGGTGCTGTCGATCACGCCCACCCGCTCCGCGTCCGGGCTCGAATCCAGCACCCCGATGGCGCCTTTGATCGCTTGCGTGCCGAAGGCATGACTCACGAGCGTGAAGGGCCCCTCACCTGGCACGACCCAGTCGATGACCCACGAGTCGGTAGGCCCGGCGATGACCGACTGCGTGCCACGCATGATGTTCTGCGGGTTGCCGCCGTAGTAGATGTAATCCCAGATCCCGCCGACAGCGTGGAAGGTGGAGGTCATGTTGGGGCCGACGTTGAGGTAGTAGAAGCGGACGTAGTCGCCGGGTCGCGCGGGGATCGGGTCGTTGACGTAGCGGAAGAGTTCGCCGTTGAACATCACGTAGAGCGCCTTGCCGTCGAAGAAGTCGCGCCCGTCCGCGTAGACCTCGTGCTGGAGCAGGTAGACCTTCAGATCGGGCTCGCGGCCGAGGTCCACTTCCATCTGGTAGGGCTGCTTCGGTTCGACCACGATCATGCCGAACTGGCCTCCCATGGTGTGGGCCATGATGCCGTGTCCGCCGGGGGCGCAGTGGAACATGAACACACCCGGGAAGTCTGCAGTGAAGGTGAGTGTGCGGGTCTCGCCCGGCATGATGTTGCCCAGGTAGTTCGAGGTCTGGGCGTTGACGGCGTGGATCGAGAGGCCGTGCGCCACGGTGTCCTCGTTGCGGACGGTGAGTTCGACGGTGTCACCCTCTTGCACGACGATCTGGGGTGAGGGCATG
>SKSV01000202.1 GCA_007122815.1 Trueperaceae bacterium
CCCGCCAGAACGGCGGTCAGCGGCGCGTACAGCAGCAGGAACCCCAGGACGAGGCCGAGGACGCTCAAGCCGCGCGCGCGCCGGAAGGCTGGAGCGAAGGCGAGGGCCAATAGCAGCGTGGCGATGGCGTAGGTGAGAGCGTCCAGCCACAGCGACGGGCCCAGTGCGGTCCTGACCCCAGCGGCCGCTCCCGCCACCTCGATGGCGGCGAAGCCTAGCGCGCCCAGCACGAGCGCTAGGAGCGGGTACGCGGCTCTCACGCGGCGCTCCCTGTGATCGAACGCATGTGGGCGACGCTCGCGCGCACTCCCGCCTCCTCGGTGCCGATCTCGAGGCAAACGGTGCCCGCGAAGGTCGCCAGGTACTCGCGGAAGGGTGCGTAGTCGATGCTCCCCGCGTCGGTCGCGAGGTGCTCGTCCAGCTGCCCGTGGTTGTTGTGGAGGTGGAGGTGCACGACGTTCGTGCCGAGCGTGTCGAGGTAGGCCTGGATGCTGGCCCTCTCGTCGACGTGCGATTCGACGTGAGCGTGACCGAAGTCGACGCAGTTGCGCATGCCGTGCCTGCGCGTCAACGCGTCGAGTTCCTCCGGTCCACGCAGGTAGTCGTTGGGTGTGAGGGCGAGGTTCTCTAGTGTGATGGGGATGCTGGAACCCTCGAGCTCGCCCATCGACTCCTCCAGCGCCGCGGCCGCCAGCGCGTCCGCCTGAGGATGCCGCAGGTAGTGCAGGCCGGAGTGCAGTACGCCGCACAACGCAGAGACGTCGTGCGCGAACTCGAGGCCGCGCTGGGTGCGCTCCAGCGAAGCGCGGCGCGCCATGGGCACCAGCGAGGCCAGGTTGAGGTCGATGTAGCTGAGGTGCACCGTAACGTCAAGGCCGGTCGCACGCTTGAGCTCACGCACCTGCTCAGGTCCCTGCATCGCAGGGACGATCTCGTAGAGGTCGGCACTGAGCTCGACGAACTCCATCTCCAGCTCCTGCGCCAACGCGAAGGCAGCGTCGAGGTCGAGCATGCGGGCGGTCAAGGGTGAGAAGCCAAGGCGCATCAGCGGACCTCCAATGCGCGCCTCTGCACGTCAGCCAACGCGTCAGCCGGAGCTTGGCCGCCACGGAGGCTGCGCTCGAGCGCGTCGTCGAGCAGGCGCCGCCAGGTGTTGAACTCCGGCAGGCGGGGGCGGGGCACGGCGCGCTCGAGCTGCGAGAGCGCCGCTGCGCGGTTCGGGTCGGCCTCGTAGAAGGGCTCGAGCAGCGGCAAGGCGGCCCTCCGGACGGGGATGTAGTACGACTCCTCGATCCAGGCCGCGAGGTTCTCCGGCTCCATGAGGTGCAGCCAGAACGCGAAGGCCCCGGCGCGCTCCGCTTCGCTCGCGTTCCTCATCACCACCAGCTGCGCGCCGCCCAGAGGCACGCGACCGCTTTCGCGCATCGGCACCGGCGCCGCGGCGACGTCGAACGCGACGGAGAAGCGCCGCACTTCGGGCCAGTTGGCGATGCTGGCGAAGGTCATCAGCGTGCGCGTGCGGATGAACGTGAGGATCGCCGTCGTGGACTCGTTGGCGCCGTAGAACGCCAAGTCGCCCGAGCGCCCCAGGTCGTGAAGCAGCGTCAAGGCCTCCAGAGCCTCGTCGCTCTCGAAGTTGGGGCTGCCGTCGGGCAGAACCAGCTCGCCCCCGAGGCTCAGTACCATCATCTCGAAGAGCCAGGAGTCACCGACGAACATCGCGCCCTGCGCCTGGCGTGAGGTTAGCGCTGCGGCCGCCGTGCCGAAAGCTTCCCAGGTGGTGGGCGGCGCGATGCCCGCGCGGCGCAGCGCGTCGGCGTTGTAGTACATCACCGGTGTGGAGCTGTTCCAGGGCAGCCCGTAGCGTCCTCCCTCGAGCGCGCCGTACGCCCACAGGCCAGCGTAGAAGTCGTCGACGTAGTCGGCCGGGAGCTCGTCGACCAGGCTCTGCAGATCCTGCACGGCACCGTCGGCGACTAGTTGCGGGAAGAAGGCGATCTCGGCCTGGTAGAGGGTCGGCTCGTCGGCGGTGCCGAAGGCCGCGATCAGACGCGTCTGGGCGTCGTTGTAGGAGCCGATCATGCGTGGCTCGACGCGGTAGTCGTTCTGCGAGGCGTTGAAGGAGGCGGCGAGAGCTGTGACGGCCTCCTCAGCGGCGCCCATGGAGTGCCAGAACGTGATGGTGGTCTGGGCGATCGAACCCGCGCCGACGAAGGTAAGCACGGCGGTGAGGAGCAGGACTCGGAGGGCTGGGGTCATGGAACTCCTTCCGGTAGCGCGGCGGTTGCTGCGCTGGAGTGCGAGGGGCTCACGAGCGGAAGCCCGCTTCGAACGTCGCGACGATGCGCTTCTCGAACACGATGTAAAGCACCAAGATAGGCGAGCTCGCGACCAGCGCGGCCGCACCCAGTAGACCCCACTCGAACGGGCGCGTGCGCAGGAGCTCGGTGAGGAAGACCTGCACCGTCCACAACGCCTCCGAGGTCATCACGCGCGGGTACAGCACGAGGTTCCAGTGCGCGGCGAAGGCGAGAACGGACGCCGCGAGCATCTCCGGGCGCAGGATGGGGGCGACCACGCGAGCGACGATGGTCACCTCGCCGGCCCCGTCGAGACGCGCGGCCTCCACGAGCTCCCAAGGCAGGCGCCTCAGCGCCTGCAGCAGCAGGAAGACCACCAGCGGGCTCGCCAGGAACGGCACGACCAAGGCGCCGAGCGTGTCGATGAGCGAGAGCGTCTGGAGCTGTCGGTAGAGGGGCACGAGGAGCAACTCGGTCGGTAGCGCGAGCAACACCAGGACCAACCCGAGCAGGCGCGCGCCGTTGCGGATCGCGTACGCGGCGCCGAGCCCGAACACCACCTGGCCCAGCACCGCCAGGCCAGATGCCACGAAGGAGACGCCCATCGCGCGCCACAAGCCGCTGCCGGCCAACCCCGCGAAGTTCTCGAGACTGAACCCGAACGTGGCTATGTTCGCTCTCAACAGCGCCTCAGCCGGGAGGAAGGCGGCGTAGACGAGCCAGGCCAGCGGCAGGGCGACGAACACGCAGACGGCCGCGGTGACGAGGCGCATGGCGAGCATCAGGTGGCTCCGCGCGCGGTGCGGCCCACCAGCAGGCGGGCCTGCATGAGCGCCACCACGAGCGTCACGAGCAGGACGAAGAGGGTCAGTGCGGCGCCGTAGCCGAGCTGGAAGCGCTCGAAAGCGGTCTCGTAGACGTAGTAGCCGATCACGCGGGTGCTGCCGAACGGTCCTCCGCGCGTGAGCAGGAAGACGGCGGTGTAGGACTGCAGCGCGAGGACCGTGCCTACGATCGTCAGGAACGTCAGGGTGGGCTTGAGCAGCGGCAGTACGACCAAGCGGCGCACCTCGCGCTCGTTAGCGCCGTCGATGCGGGCGGCCTCCTTCACCTCACGCGGTATCCCGCGCAGGGCGGCGGAGACGACCAACACCCCGTAACCGGTCTGCTGCCACAACGTGAACAGGACCACGTACACCAGAGCAGCTCCGCTCTGGGTGGTCCACGGCAGCCTCAGACCCGTCAGCTCGACCATGAGGCCGAAGTCGGGGTTGTACAGCAGGTACCAGGCGATCGCGGAGCCACCCACGGTCACGAGCCCTGGGGCGAAGAGGAGAGCCTTGACGAAGCGTTCGACACGCAGCCCCTCGATCGCCAGCGCCACGACAAGCGAGAGGGTCAGGAACGCGGGGAGCGCAAGCGCGGCGAACAGCACGGTGGTGCCGAGCGATTGCCACATCGCCTGGTCGCCCAGAGCGCGCAGGAGGTTGGCGGCCCCCACCGGCACCGGCTCCGCAGTGCCGCTCCAGCGCCAGGTAGCGAAACGCACCACGCTCACGAGCGGCACGAGGCTGAACGCCACGAACACCAAGGCGGCGGGCGTAGCGAGTAGCCAGGCGTGACGGTGGGACCTCACGGGGCCATCAGCGCTGCTTCCCAACTGCGTCGTGGCACGGACCGCAGTCTACGACCGCCATGTCAACCGCGTGTAGAGTGCTCATCCGGTCCGAAGAGTGGGGTCGCGCGCTGGTCCGAAGTGGCGACGAGCGCATCGCACCTCCGCGCTCTGGTTCATACTCGAGTACAGCCATGTCGCGTTCAGAGCCCGTCGCCATCCAACTCGCCGTAGCCGAGGCCTACGGCGTGGCCGAGCGGCTGCTCGAGGAGGAGGGCAGGCTTCCGCTCTTCGCGGTCTTCCACCGTGGGGAGCGCGATGCGCCGGTGGTGGCTGTGCTGCGACTCCCGGTCAACGACGAAGCCGCTGCGTTGGAGGCGTTGCGCGAGGACGCCTCGAGCATCGCTAGCGGACACCAGGCTTCGGCCGTCACGCTGGGCGGCGGCGGGCTGCTGGCGCGGGGGGCGGAGGAAGCGGAGGCGAGGGCCATATGGCAGGGCCTGCGCACCGGCACGCTCGAGTCGCTCGCTGACGTGCCGGGTGCGCGCCCGGCGCTGCTGCTCGAGCACCACCGGCCCCTCAGCGTGACGCGCGCGGCGTTCCCGCTCTGGTCGAACGGCTTGGGGGCGCAGCAGCTCTTCCTGCAGACCGAGCCGGCCGCCGAAGCCGAGCCGTTCGCTGGCATCCGTTTCTTCGCCGTGCCGGGGGCGTGACGCGGCCAGCTGGCTGCCTTTACACCCCAGATGACGGGCAGTTAAACTTGATTCGGATAGTCCATGACGGCAGTGAGGCGCCTTAGGCTTGCCCCGGCGCGGAGCCTGGGTGTGTAGCGCGCTCTACTCGCTGCGGAGGGGAGGACCTGGCGCGAGCCCCCGGCTTGAAGTGCGCGTGCGTTTCCGCGTGCGTTTCCGCGTGCATCTCGC
>SKSV01000147.1 GCA_007122815.1 Trueperaceae bacterium
AAGTCGGCGTCCTCTCCGGGCCCGACCACCTGGCCAGGTGGTCGGGCCCGCGCGCGTCGGCAGCCGACGACGCCTGCCCTCGACTCAGGGCAGCCTGTACGTCGCCTTCGCCTGGTCGTAAGCGAGCGCTCGTGCGAGGTCGGGTGCGACGTCCTCGTCGATCAGGCCGCGAACCACGCGGCCAGCGAGCCAGTTGCAGCTGACCCGTCGCCAGACGTCGTGGCGCGCGCGGATCGACGGGTAAGCCCTGGTGTCGTCGTTGAAGCCAGCCAGGTTGAAGACGCCCGCGGTCTCCACGACGGCGTCCAGGAACCGCTCCATGCCCAGCACGGAGTCGAAGAACCACCAGGGGGCGCCGAGACGTAGTGCTGGGTAGTGGCCAGCGAGCGGGGCTAGCTCCCGGCCGTACGTGCTCTCGTCGAGCGTGTACAGCACCAGTCGGAAGCCCGGGTCGGCGCCGAAGCGGTTGAGGAGCGGGCGCAACGCTCGGGTCCATTCGGTGGCGACGGGTATGTCGGCGCCGATGTCGCGACCGAAGCGCTCGAAGAGCGCCTGGTGATGGTCGCGCAGCGAGCCAACGTGCAGCTGCATCACGAGCCCATCGTCGGTGCTCATGCGCGCCATCTCCGCGAGCATGTGCGACGCGAAGCGGCTCCGGTCGAGGGCGTCGGCGCGTCCGGTCGTCAGACGCTCGAAGGTCGCCGCCGCGCTCTCGGGGTCCAGTGCCCGCAGGTCGGCAGTGAAGGCAGCGTGATCGGTGGCGGTGGCGCCCGCCTCGCGGAAGGCGCTGCGGCGCGCTTCGATCGCCCTCAGGTAGCCTTCGTAATCGCTGACGTCGTGGCCGCTGCGCTCGCTCAGCAGCTCGAGCGATGAGCTCCAGTCCTCTCGCGTGGGGTCGACCAAGGCGTCGGGCCTGAAGGTCGGGCGCACCGAGAACCCCTCGCGCTGCAACTGCTGGTGCATGGCCAGCGGGTCCGTGGCCGCGTCCGTGGTGCAGAGCACCTCGACGCCGAGGCGCTGGAAGAGGGCGCGCGGACGGTAGGCGGGGTCGTGCAGCCGTTCGCTGAGGTGATCGAACAGCGCGTCCGCGTTCTCGGTGCTGGGCCGCTCCTCGACGCCGAAGAGGTCGATGAGCTCGTCCTTTAGCCACAACCCCGTTGGAGTACCCGCGAACAGGTGGAAGTGCTCGCAGAAACGCCGCCAAATGCGGCGCGGGTCGCTCTCGCTGTCACCGCCGTCCCGGCGCGGTACGCCGAGGTCCTCGAGCGCCACGCCTTGGCTGTAGAGCATGCGGACCACGTAGTGGTCCGGGACCACGAGCATCGAGGCGGGGTCGCCGAGGGGCTCGTCGTCCGCCAGCAGGCTCGGTTGCACGTGGCCGTGCGGACAGACGAGCGGTAGCTCGCGCACGCCCTCGTAGAGATGGCGCGCGAGGTCGCGTTGGCGCGGCTCTGGTGAGAAGCAGCGGTCCGGATCGAGGCTCCAGCGTTTGCTCATGGCGTCCTCCTGGGGTTTGGCGCGCTCTCGTCGGTGGCAGAACGTTCCTGGTCGAGCCGCTCCAGCTCAGCCTCGGCCTCGGCCACGACTTCGCTCAGTTCGGCGTCCACGTCGACGCTCAGTGCGCCTCTCGGCGGCTCGAGCGTGGCGAACTGCGAGTCGAGCAGCGAGGCGGGCATGTAATGACCCTGGCGTGCGCGAAGCCGTTCGGTTATCACCTCGCGGCTGCCGCGGAGGTAGACGAAAGCGAGGCGCGGGTCGCCCTGCCCCAGCCGCTGGCGGTAGGCCTCCTTCAAGGCAGAGCAGGCGAGCACCAGGCCCTGCCCGCTGTCCATGCTGTCGCAAAGGAGCTGGCGCAGGCGCTCCAGCCAGGGCCAGCGGTCGTCGTCGTCGAGCGGCTTCCCGGCAGCCATCTTGGCGCGGTTGGCGGGGGAGTGGAAGTCGTCAGCGTCCTCGAAGCGCCAGCCCAACTGCTCCGCCAGGGCCCTACCAACGGCGCTCTTGCCCACGCCCGCCACACCCATCACGACCACGGCGCCCAGGCGCTTCATCAGCGCGCCCGCGGCCCAACCTGAGCGGGTGCCGGTGCGGTCGGGGCACGGTACAGCCGTTCGCCTGCCTTGCGCACGAGCAGCACCCCCTCGTGCTCGCGGCCGGCCCAGTCCTCCGGCTCCACGCTGGAGGGGTCTCGGTAGCCGAGGTTGAGCCTCGCGCAGGTCGTCGCGTCGAGCTTGCTGGCGAGCGTGACGGTCACCCTGGGCACTTCCTCGCCGTTCACCCAGCGGCCGGCGCCGCGCACGTGGGTGGAGTGCGCGAGGACCCCGAGCGGAACGTCCCGGAAGTGCTCCCATTGCTCCAGGAAGTACGGCAGCGTGTGGTATCCGATGCGTTCGATCCACTCGCCGTGCACCCGGCTGACCCTGTCCAGGTGGGGCGCGTAGATCACCAGTTCGGCCCCCTCGGCGAGCGCCGGCTCGAGCTTGTACATGGCCTTGCCCGCGGTCCAGAGTTCGTCGTACATGGGGGGAGCGCAAGCCAGCACCCGGTTCATCGGGCGCGGCAGGTTCGTGACGTGCCGTTCGTCGGAGAGAGAGGCCGCATCGCGCCATGCCGCCACCGGCTCGCCGACTACGAGCGCGCCCAGTTCACCCCTTTCGACCGTGAGCGCGATCAGGGTGGTCGGAGTAGGGACCAGTTCGGCTGCGGCATGGATCATGTCGCGCACGGGGGTGTCGGTCATGCCGATCGTGCCGAGCACGCCCGAGAGCGCCCCGAGCCAGTGGGTGACGTTGATCATGTCGGCGCCGGAGACCCCGGGGAAGTAGTACTTGTAGCCTCCCGAGAAGCCGACGACCTCGTGCGGGAAGGTGGGACCGACGATGATCACGTGCTCCGCTGCCGGCACCGCGCGGTTGATGCGCACGTCCACGTCGCCTCCCAGGGTGGGGTGCCAGCGGTCGCCTGCGATCTCGCGAATGCGTGCTTGCGGCAGCCTGCCGAGCGAGACAAGGGTGCCTTCCTCGAACCAGGCGTGGTTGACGATGCCTACGTGTCGGTAGCGGCCGGTGCGCTCCGCGGCCGTGATGCCGACAAGCCGCAGCAGGCGCTCCTCGTCCAGGGGCGGATGCGTGCCGAGAGCCACCATGAAGGTCAGCTCCCGTGCCCCGGCGAGGAGGTCCACCAGGTCGCGGAAGAGCTGGGGTAGCGGCAGGCTGCGGGTGTGGTCCGGGACCAGCACCAGCACGCGCTTGCCGTCCAAGCCGAGCGGCACCAGACCGGCCTCGAGGGTGCTGCGCACCATTTCGGGACTGAGGGTGCTTCCTGGGGGGGAGACGGCGCGCGAGGTCGCGGTGGCAGAGGACGCCGCCGCAACAGCGGCCGCGGCTCGGCTCACACCCCTCCGAAGGCGGCGTAACCGCCATCTACCGGCACCACCACCCCGGTCACGAAGCGAGAGGCGTCGCTCGCGAGCCACAGCGCGGTACCGATCAGGTCGTCGGGGTCGCCGAAGCGTCCCATCGGGGTGTGGGCCAGGATCGTCTCCCCCCGCGCCGTGGGGGTGCCGTCGGGTTCGAGCAGGAGCGCGCGGTTCTGCTCGCCCACGAAGAACCCCGGTGCGATGGCGTTGACGCGCAGCCCAGCACCGTAGGTTTGGGCCAGATGCACGGCGAGCCACTGCGTGAGGTTGTCGACCGCGGCCTTGGCGGCGCCGTAGCCGATCACACGCGTCAAGGGCTTCTGGGCCGCCATCGAGCTGATGGTGACGATCGAGCCACTGCCGGCACGCACCATCGCTGGGACGAAGGCCTGGATGGGCAAGAGCGTGCCGTCGAGGTTCAGCTCGACGACCTTTCGGAACGCTTCGGGGGTGAGGCCGAACAGGTCGCGGTCGCCGTGGACCACCGCGTCCGGGCGGTTCCCGCCAGCGGCGGTGAGCAGCACGTCGAGGCGCCCCCAGCGCTGCTCGACCGTATCGGCGGCGGCGGCAAGCGCCGCGGGGTCGAGCACGTCGGCAGCAACACCGAGCGCGTCGTGACCCTCGTCGCGCAGACGGGCGGCCGTCTCGTCGACGGCGGACTGGCGGCGGCTGAGGAGCACCACGGCTGCGCCGGCGCGAGCGAGACCCCCCGCCATGGCGGAGCCGAGCGTACCTGCGCCGCCGGTGACGACGGCGACGCGTCCTCGCAGATCGAACGGGGTCATGCGGACACCTCCTGTCGTGCGTGGGTGACGAAGGGCACCAGGTGGCGTTCGAAGTGGCGCCTGAGCGCGCCACGGTAAGCCCCGTCGTGGCGCCCCAGCAGGTCGCGCAAGCGTGTCCCGAAGCGGCGCAGTGCGCTCCCGAAGGTCACGTGCAGTACCTGGCGGGCGTCGCGCTGCTCGAGCAGCGCGACGAGGGCGCCGTCCGGCAGCGCCGCGGGATCGGGCATACCGCCCGGGTGGCCACTGATGTGGTAGCTGGCGACGTCCTGGGCGAAGCGCTCGAGCCCGAGCGTGACGATCTCGCGCAACAGGTCGGGTGCCACTGTCCCGGCTACGCGCAGCGCCTCGAGGTAGCTGGTACCGGCGGTCTTGAGGTGCACGCGGCCGGCGGTCGCTTGGGCGGCGATGGGGTAGACTGCGAACTTGTCGGAACCCGAGTGGAGGCTGAGCTTGTAGCCGCCCAGCGCCTCGGCCACGCGCGCGTGCCCGTGGAGGTCGCCCGCTAGCAAGCCCAGGTCGCCGATGTAGTCGACGCCCTTCTCGAAGGCGCCCACGAAGCGCGGCGCCAGCGAGACCCAGTCGACACCGAGGCGGCGCAGCTCGTGCGCCAGGTAGACGTGCTCGGCCAGGCTCGTG
>SKSV01000279.1 GCA_007122815.1 Trueperaceae bacterium
CCCTGAACCAGATCCTCTCCGAGATGGACGGTTTCGAGAAGGACACCTCGGTCATCATCATCGCCGCCACGAACCGTCCCGACATCCTCGATCCGGCGTTGCTGCGACCCGGCCGTTTCGACCGGCAGGTGACCATCGGCCTTCCGACGATGCGCGAACGTGAAGAGATCCTCAAGGTGCACGTGCGCAACAAGCCGGTCGACGAGGACGTCGACCTGCACAGGCTCGCCGAATCTACCCCGATGTTCTCCGGCGCGGACCTCGAGAACCTGACGAACGAGGCGGCACTGATAGCTGCCAGGGCTAGCAAGCACGTGATCAACTGGACCGACTTCAACGAGGCCCTGGACCGCATAACCCTCGGGCTGCGTCGCGGCAGCCTCGTGCCGACGGAGGAGGAGCGCAAGCTTCTCGCCTACCACGAGGCCGGGCACGCCATCGCGTTCGCTGCCCAGGGCGAGTTGGGTGAGATCCGCAAGGTGACGATCAGCCCTCGAGGCGGTGCCGGAGGCTTCATGGCACCTCTCGCGAAGGAGGAGATGTTCTTCAGCGAGAGCCGCTTCCGCGCTCAACTGGTGGTGGCTTTCGGCGGGAGGGTGTCCGAGAAGCGAGTCACGGGAACCATCTCCTCGGGCGCCAGCAACGACCTCAAGCAAGCCACCGAGCTCGCCAAGCAGATGGTCCTCGACATGGGCATGGGTGGTGACGAGTACGTCGCTTGGGGCTCGGACTCGGGTCCAGTGTTCCTCGGCGGCGAGATCAGCCGGCGCAAGGACTTCTCCGAGGAGACCGCGCGGCAGCTGGAAGAGCAGGTGACGGCCATACTCCGCCACTCGTACGACAAGACCGAGGAGTTGATCGAGGAGCACTGGCCGGCCGTCGAGGCCGTCGCTCGAGCGCTCCTGAAGGTCGAGACGGTGGACGGCAAACTGGTGGCCGAAGCGTACCGACGCGCCGAGGCCGGTGAGGACACCGACGACATCGCCGACTGGATCGTCAACGAGGTGGCGGAGCAGGAGCGCCGCGTGCAGGAGGCGAACGAGCGCCAGAAGGCCAAGGCCGAGGAACGCGCTCGCGAGGAGGCCGCCCGCTCCGCGCCTCCGAGCACGTCGCCCCCCTCGCGACCCGCGGCTGAAGGGAGCGGCGGCTAGCGGTCCGGGAGGGCCGCGCCTAATCGTGCCCCTGCTCGACGGCAAGTACGAGATCCTAGCAGAGAGCCCGCTGGGCCCAGGCGTGGTCCGTTTCGACGCGACCACCGCCGACGGTCTGCCGGTTCGTGTGGTCTGGTACGAGCTCGGTCCGGAGGACGAAGCCGCCTTCGAGCGCTACCGGCGAGCCCTGCGCGCTCTGGCACGCGACGGTGTGGCGGACGTGCTGGAAGTGGTCTCGCGGCCGGGCGCACGTTACGTTGCCTGGCGCGACGCGCGAGTCGACAGTGAGCCGTTGGAACCAAACGCTCAGCTCGCTGCTCGCCTCTCCCAGGAGGGATTGGAGCCGAGCAGCGCACGAGTACGTGTGGGCGACTCGGGCCCGTGCGTCAGCGACCTCCCCTTCGGCAGCGGGGTGGCGCCGGAGAGGACCGCCGTACCTACGGACGCCCGAAGCGAGGCCCGATCCCGAGACCTGCTGAGCGTCTCGGACGCCACGCTCTCTTGGGCGCTCGCGGGCGTCCTGCTGCTGATCGCGATCGGGCTGTGGGGTGGCGGGTTCGCGCTCAGGGTGAACGATGCGGTGGTGCGCGTGCCCGAGGTCGGGTCGGCCGGCGTCGAGGTGACCGCGGAGCAGCTCGTCGCGCTCGGCCTGAGAGTCGAGCCGGTGCCGCTGACCTCGAGCGAGCCTGAAGGAACGGTCCTCGCGATCGACCCGGAGCCCGGCGCGACGCTGCGGCCCGGTCGCAGCGTGCGCGTCTCCTACGCCGTGCCTCCCGGTCGGTTGGCTCCGGCGACGGTGCCGAGCGTGCTTGGCCTCGATCTCGACGCCGCCAACACGCTCCTAGCGGAATCGAAACTGGAGCTCGGACGCGTGGTGCGCGTCCACGAGGAGGCGCCGGCGGGCAGCGTGCTGTCTCAGTCCGCCTCACCCGGCACGGTGCTTGGCGCGGGGAGCGAGGTCCACCTGGTGGTCAGCTCCGGGCCAGCACCGCACACGACCTTCCTGCCCGACCTCACGGGTCTGCCCGAAGACGACGCCCGGGCGCTCGCCAGCGTGGCCGGGTTCGCATCAGACCAGGTAACGATCGAACGCATAGAGGTGAGTGGCTCACTCCCCGGTACGGTGGTGGGACAGTCGTTGGCGCCTCATCGTCGCGTGACGCTGGAAGGGGCTGCGCTGCGTCTGCTAGTCGCCGGCGCGTCGAGTGTCCTGGTTCATGAAGACGGCTTGCCGAACCTCGCCGGCATGAGCGAGGAGCTGGCGCGGGACCTGGCCAGAGGCTTCGAGGTAGAGGTCTCCTACGTCGAGGACGGGGTCCTTCCGGACGGCGTGGTACGTCAATCCCTCCGCCCGGGAAGCACCCCCGACGAGGGGCCGCTCAGGCTGACCGTCAACGTCAGGCCCGTAGTTATACCCGTCCCAGAGGTCGGCCTGACGGTGCGAGAACCCCGTCTGCGCGAGGTGCCTTACGTCTGGTTCGTCGAGCCCGGCATCCCCACCCAGATCGCCCAGGTGACCGCAGTGAGGCTGGATGGCGTACGCACCGTCGTTCGCACCCAGCGCGTCCAGGGAGGCGACCGGGTCGAGGGTAGCTGGCTGACCACGTACCCGGGCCCGGTGCGCTTCGAGTTGACCCTGAACGGTGAGCCGTACGGAGGCGAGTTACTGGTGCCGTGAGGGCGAGGTTTCCACGCTCGCCCGAGCAACGACTAGTATAGTGGTGAACGGCGATGCCGGTGGCTGCCGCATCGCTCACCGCCTATGTAGGTCGACGCGCTCGGGCGCTCCGCCCGAGCGCGCGCCGCCGAGAGGAACCGTGCGCCAGACCGCCCGAGATCTCCTGCGCTACATCGCCCGCTACCGCGCCATCTACCTGCTCGGTGTCGGGCTGCTAGTGGTCTCCTCCTTCGTCAACACCTTCGTCCCGATAGTCGTCGGACGCGCGATCGACGCCTTCAGCGACGGCAGCATGACGATGGCGAGCATCTGGTGGTACATCGGCGGCGTGATCGGCCTGGCGCTGCTGGGCACGAGCGCGATGATCATCGTGCGGCGCACCATGCTCAACGCCAGCTGGGAGATCCAGTTCGACATCCGCCGCGACCTCTTCCGGCACTTCACCCGCCTCGACGGCGACTTCTACGACAACTACCGCGTCGGTGACCTGATGGCCCGCCTCACCGCAGACCTCAACGCGGTACGCATGCTCGCCGGCGTAGGCGTGTTCCAAGGCGTCTTCACCGCCCTGGTGCTCGGCTTCACGCTCTACCGCATGTTCTCGCTCGACGTCGGACTAACGCTGCTCACGCTGACCATCGTGCCCTTCATCACGCTCTCCTTCTTCGTGCTACTGCGGATCATCCACAAGCGCTACGAGAGGGTCCAGGAGCAGTTCTCCAACGTGTCCGCGATGGCTCAGGAGAACTTCTCCGGCATCCGCGTCGTCAAGGGGTTCGGCATCGAAGAGCGCGAGCTCGGCACCTTCAAGTCGCTGAACGACGAGTTCATCCGCCGCAACCTCCGCCTCACGAAGGTGCAAGGCCCGCTCTTCCCCCTCATGGAACTGCTCTTCGGCCTGGCCATATCGCTGCTGCTGCTCGTCGGCGGTCGGCAGGTCCTGGGCGTGGGAGGCACGCTCACGATCGGCGAGTTCTCCGCCTTCGTGTTCCTCTTCGAAGGCATCCAGTGGCCCCTGGTGGCGCTCGGTTGGATCGCCAGCCTGGCCCAACGAGGCTCCACCTCCTGGGGGCGGCTGCGCAGCATCCTCGATGTGCGCCCCCGCATCCAGGACGACGAGGAGACCGACCACTCGCTCTCGCGCGTGCGCGGCGAGATCGAGTTCCGCGACGTCTCGTTGACGCTCGACGGCGCCAAAGTGCTCGACGGCGTCTCGTTCCACATCAGAGCGGGCGAGTCGATCGGCATCACCGGCCGCACCGGTAGCGGCAAGACCCTGATAGTCAACCTCGTGGGGCGCCTCATCGACCCTGACGAGGGCGAGATCCTGATCGACGGCGTGCCCATCAGGCGCTACCCGGTGCGGGTCCTGCGTCGCTACATCGGGCTGGTGCCGCAGGAGCCCTTCCTCTTCAGCGACACCATCGCGCAGAACATCAGCTACGGCGTCCCAGAGCCCGAAGACCCACGTGAGCTGGACGCTCGCGTCCGCGAGGTCGCTGAGCTCGCGCAGCTCGCCGGAGACGTCGAAGACTTCCCCCTGGGCTTCGACACTCCGCTCGGCGAGCGCGGCGTGACGCTCTCCGGCGGACAGCGGCAGCGCACCGCGATCGCCCGCGCCATCATCCGCGACCCCAGCATCCTGATCTTCGATGACGCCCTCTCGGCCGTCGACACGCAGACCGAAGCCGCCATCCTCGAGGGGCTGGGGCGCGTGCAGCGCGGGCGCACCACCATCGTCATCGCGCACCGCCTGAGCGCCTTCGAGCACAGCGACCGGGTTTACGTGCTGGAAGAGGGCCGCGTGAGCGAGTCCGGAAGCCACGAGCAGCTGGTAGCCGCGGGCCGCTGGTACGCCGACATGGCGCGGCGGCAGCAGCTCGAAGCCGCCCTGGAGGAAGCCTGATGCCCGGCGACCACTGGCGCGACGCAGACCGCGAGGAGGCCCGCCGCGGCGCCAGCGACGTGGGCGGCATGTACGACCCCAACTACGACGTCGAGGC
>SKSV01000406.1 GCA_007122815.1 Trueperaceae bacterium
CGAAGGCGCCGACGATGACCATGAGGCCCGCCAGCGTCACCGCAGGCCAGACGCGGCGCCCGCTGGCGTGCCACACGAGCAGCGCCACCAACAGGACCACCACCCACCAGGGCAGGCCGGCCAGCCCGCGCTCCACCCGCACCAGCATGAGCAGCACAGCGTCCGTGATGCTCCGGAAGACATCGCCGTAGTTCGTGACCAGCCAGGCGACGCCGTCGTTCGTCCAGCTGCGCAGCGGGATGCGCCAGGACTCCGGGAACGGCTCGCTCAGAAACGCGCCCACGGGGCCGGATCAGTCCAGCGCGGCCTGCACGCGCGCCGCCGTCTCGTCGTTCAGCCACGCCGTCCAGACCTCAGGGCGCCGCTCGAGGAAGGCGCGGGCCGTATCCATCGTGCTGGCGCCGGTGTCCTGCATGAACGCGAGCAGTTCGTTGACCTCCGCCGAGGGCATCGCCATGGCGCCCAGGAACGCCTTGATCTCGGGCGAGGCCTCGTCCTTGAAGCGCGAGCCCAGGCCGACCAAGGTGGTCGATGCCGGGTAGGCGCAGGCGATCTCCGCGCGCTCGGGCGTCTCCGCCTCGTTCATGGCGATCATGTGGTCCCAGCAGGCATCGCTGTAGGGCGGTTCCTCGAGTCGCAGCATGTCGAGCTTGCCGAGCACCCAGGTGGGCTCCCAGTAGTAGCCGAACCAGGGCTCGCCACGCAAGTAGGCACTCTCCATGCTGGACGCGAGCGCGGTGCCGGTGCCGGGCTTGAAGTCGGTGAAGTGCTCGGTGAGGCCATAGACGTGCAGCTTGAGCGTGTTGATGACCTCGCACTGCCAGCCGATGATGCAGTTGTGGAAGCGGCCGCGGTCGGGTTGCTCGGGGTCGCGGAACAGCTCCGCGTAGCGCGGCAGGTCCTCGACGCTGCGCAGGTCCGGCGCCAGCGGTTCGATGCCGCGCTCGGGGTCGCCCTCGACAAGGTAGCGCGGGACGTACCAGCCCTGGATGGCGTCGTCGAACATGACCCCGAGTTGCTCCACGGTGCCCGCCTCGACCGCGGGGTTCCAGGTGTCGGCGACGTTGTCGATCCAGACCTCCATGATGACGTCGACATCACCGCGAATGACACCCTGCACGAGCGGCAGGTTCGTGCCCGGGACCGCGTCGGTGGCGCAACCGAAGCCCAGCTCGAGGATCGTGCGCGCTACCCCGTTGATGACCTGGACGCTGTCCCAGTCGATCTCAGCGAAGACGATCGGCCGGGTCACGCCACCGCAGTCGGGCGCCTGGGCCTGCGCCGCGCCGGCGAAGACGAAGACCAGCGACAGGAACGCGGCGATGACGTGGCTACGGAGCTTCGTAGCGGACATGAGGTACTCCCTTTCACGCGAACGAGGAGGCGCTGGCGCGAATCGCCGGCGCCTGCGTCGCGGACCACCGCGGTGCCCACGGCGCGGACCGGGGAAGGAGGCCCCGGGCGCTCGTGGGAGCGGCCAGAACGGGGCGGCGAGCGACGCTTGGGCAAGCATGTTACCACTCGACGTACGGCGCCGGCCGATCTGCCCCTCGATGCGGTTGGGGGCAGGCCGGCCGGCACCGGGTCCTCGAGCCGGGTCGCGTCTCAGCGCAGAGCGCTACTCAACCGCTCGCTCACCTCTGGGTCGACTTCGGCCAGCCAGTCAGCCCACGCGTCGGGATGCTCGCGCAGGAAGTATAGGGCTGTCTCGTACGTGCTCGCGTCCTGTTCCTCGATGTATGCCAGCAGCTCGTTGATGGTGGCCGTCGGAAGGTAGAAGGCGTCGAGGAAGGTCTCGATCTGTGTCGGGATCGTGTCGGTGAAGTCGGCGCCCAGGCCTACCACCGCGACCACGATCGGGTAGTCGCAGGCGGTGGTCGCCAGTTCGGGCGTGTCGTCCTCCGCCATCTGGTTCATGTGCTCGAAGCATTCCTCGTCGTAGGGTGGCTCCTCGAGCCGCAGCATGTCGAGCCGACCCATGATGCCGGTGGGCTCCCAGTAGTACCCGAGCCAGGGCTCGCCGCGCGCGTACGCGGCCGCCATGGTGGTCTCGAGCGCGATCCCGGTGCCGGGTCGGAAGTTGGTGAAGTGGTCCTCTAGCTCGTACACCACCATCTTGACGTTGTTGACGCCTTCGCAATACCAGCCGATCACGCAGTTGTAGAAGCGGCCCTTATCGGGCTGCTCGGGGTCACGGAAGAGCTCCGAGTACTGCGGCAGGTCGAAGACGCTGCGGAGATCGGGCGCCAGCGGCTCGATGCCTCGCTCCGCGTCGCCCTCCACCAGGTAGCGCGGCACGTAGAAGCCTTGAGCGGCGTCGTCGAACACGGGCGAGAGCTCACGGATGGTACCGGCGGCCATGGCCTCGTGCCAGAACGGCGGGGTGTTGTCGGTCCAGACCTCCATGTCGACGTCGATGTCGCCGCGAACCACACCCTGCAGGATCGGCAGGGTGGCTCCCGGGATGGCGTCGGTCTCACAGCCGAAGCCCGCTTCGAGCACGAAGCGTGCCAGGTCCGTGAGGATGTCGGCGCTCTCGTAACCGAGCTCGCCGAAGACTATCGGGCGATCGAAGCCGCCGCACTCGGCCGTGCCCTGCGCCACGGCAGGCGTGGCGACGAGCAGGCTCAGGGCGAGGGCGACCACGGTTAGGCCGCGCGCTTCTGGTCGAGTGGTCATGACGATCCCTTCCGGCTGCCCCCACGAACTGCTTCCGCGCACGTGGCTGGTGCGAGCGCGGTCGGTTTCCCGCTGCGCCGTGGCGGACGCCAAGAGGGTACCGCACCAGCGCCTGCGGGCAGCGTGACCTAGGTACCGAGCCGCCCGAGAGTACACTGGTGCGTCATGTCCCAGAAGAGCCTCCAGGAGCAACGCGAGCAGCGCCTGCGCAACCAACGGAGCCTGGTGGAGCGCGGCTTCGAGGCCCACCCCTACGCCTTCCGCGCCACCACCACGGCGGCGGCGCTGCACGAGGCGCACTCCGCCGGGAAGCCCGGCGACGCCTGGCCCGAGGACGACGTCGTCGTCGCGGGCCGCGCCATGACGGTGCGCGTGATGGGGAAGGTCACCTTCGCGACGTTGCGAGACGCAAGCGGCGACATCCAGGTGTACCTCCAGCGCGACAGGCTCGGTGACTCCTACCCCGCGGTGAAGAAGGTCGACCTCGGAGACTGGCTCGAGGTTCGCGGTCACCCCTTCGTGACCAACACCGGCGAGCTCACCGTGGACGCGGCCAAGTGGCGGCCGCTGGTGAAGTCCCTGCGCCCGCTGCCCGACAAGTACCACGGCCTCACCGACAAGGAGTCGCGCTACCGCCAGCGCCACCTCGACCTCATGCTCAACCCCGAGGTGAGGCGAACGTTCGAGCTGCGCAGCCGAGCCATCGCCTTCATCCGCCGTCACCTCGACGAGCTCGGTTTCCTGGAGGTCGAGACGCCAGTGCTCCAAGCGGTGCCGGGCGGCGCCGAGGCCCGACCGTTCGTCACGCACCACAACGCGCTGGACCACGATTTCCACCTGCGCATCAGCCTAGAGCTCTACCTCAAGCGCCTCATCGTGGGCGGATTCGACGCCGTGTACGAGATCGGCCGCAACTTCCGCAACGAAGGCATCAGCTTCAAGCACAACCCCGAGTACACGATGCTGGAGCTCTACTGGGCGGGGAAGGACTACCTCGACGTGCTCGCGTTGGTTGAGGACATGTACGCGCAGCTCGTCGGGGAGTTGACGGGATCGCTGGTGCTGCCCTACCAGGGCCACCAGCTGGACTTCACCCCGCCCTGGCCACGAGTCGACTACACGGGTGAGCTCGCCGCGCGCGCAGGCATCGACTTCGACGTGCTCGACGAGCCGCGCCTGCGCGCCTGGGTGGCGGAGCGGCATCCTGGATCCAGCACCTCGCAGACGCAGCCGCTCTGCGAGCAACCCATGCATCAGCTCGTCGCGAAGCTCTACGACATCTACGTCGAACCTGCGTTGGTGCAACCCACTTTCGTGATGGATCACCCGCGACTGATCAGTCCCCTGGCCAAGCAGCATCGCTCCCGGCAAGGCCTGGTAGAACGTTTCGAGCCCGTGGCCGTAGGCATGGAGCTGGGTAACGCCTTCAGCGAGCTGAACGACCCGATCGACCAGCGGCGCCGCTTCGAGGAGCAGGCGGAGCGCCGCGCTGCCGGTGACGAGGAGGCGCAGCCCATCGACGAGGACTTCCTGGTCGCGCTCGAGTACGGCATGCCTCCGACCGGCGGTCTGGGGCTCGGCATCGATCGCCTGGCCATGCTCCTCGCGGACGCCCCCTCGATACGCGACGTCATCCTCTTCCCGCTCCTCAGGCCGGAATGAGTCGGTGGATCGCGAGCCGCTCTTGCGCCTGTTCTCGGCCGGCAGGGGCGGCGCTGAGCATCGTCAGCGACCCGGCGCCGTGAGCGTGATGCAGACGTTCTGGTTCCTGCTCTCGACCATCCAGGTCGCCTTCGCGGCTTACGTCTTCGCCGCCCTGGTCAGTTGGCGAGGAGAGCGGCTCTTGCCGGCACCCGGTAAGCCGTTCTCACCGCTGCCGTCGATAGTCGCCGTGATCCTCTTCGCGCTGGCCGTGAGCGCGATCGTGCGCGTTGGCGACGTCGAGTTCAGCCGCTACGTCGGCACTGGAACGATGATGCTGGTCGCGCTAGCGGTGATCGTACTCCTGATCTGGCGCGGGCGCTCGAGGTGACGGGCTCGCGGAGCGAACGGCGGTCTACCGCCGTCATCGACGTCGCCGAGCTCGCTAGTCGGTGGGCAAGCCGAGCCGACCACGCCGACCGCGACGGCAGGCTCCCGGCC
>SKSV01000322.1 GCA_007122815.1 Trueperaceae bacterium
CGCAGGGCAAACGCCGTTGGGCACACGCGTCCACCGCCCATCCACCGCCAGCGTGAAAAGGTTGACCGGCCCGTAAGAGACGTCGTGCTAGCCTTCGTCGATGGTCCGGCCCGACGTCCTCGTGGAGTCCGTCGCAGAGGTGACCCCAGCGCTGCTGGGTGACCTGGGGGTGCGCGGGGTGCTCGTCGACCTCGACGACACGCTCATCGCCAGCAACGCCGAGGAGCTGAGCAGCGCCGCGGAGGCCTGGCTGCTGGCGCTCGGCGCGGCGGGGATCGCGGTGGTCATCCTCTCCAACGGTGAGCGCAGGCGCGTGCACCGCTTGGCAGAGCGTTTCGGCCTGCCAGCCTTCGCTCTGGTGGGCAAACCCTTCTGGTTCGCCTTCCGGCGGGGCCTCGCGGCGCTGGGCACGCCCGCCTCCGCGACCGCCATGGTGGGTGACCAGCTCTTCACTGACGTGCTCGGCGCGAACTGCGCCGGGCTGACTTCGATCCTCGTCAGGCCGCTCACGCCCGGGAAGCTCCCGCACACCAGGGCAGCGCGGCACATCGAAAGGATCATATTGACCGGAGGTACGCGTGGCAGTCCTGTCGATCGGTGACAAGCGGCTCGGGGCGGTGCTGCTCGAACGCGGCTACGTCTCGGACGATTCGCTACAGCAGGCCATCGGGCGCCACTCCGAACTGGGTGGCCGCCTGGCTGACGTGCTGGTGAACATCGGGGTGATATCCGAGCAGCGCATCGCACGCGCCGTCGAGGAGTCGATCGGCATCCCCCTGGTGATGCTGCCGCGGGTCGACGTGATGCCAGAAGCGCTCAGCAAGCTCACCGCCGACACGGCCTACGAGCTCGGTGCCCTCCCCTTCGCGCTCGACGGCAACCGCCTGCGCGTCGCCTTCGAGGACCCGCTGGACGCCCTGGCGGTCGAGGAGGCCGAGGACGCGTCGGGTTGCGTCGTCGAGCCGTACCAGGCGCTCCACAAGGAGCTCCAGTGGGCGATCGCCACCTACTACCCGGAGCTGGGTCTCGAGCCGCCTGCCGATTTCCACGTCGACACCAGCCAGCGCCTGGGCGCGCTGGCGGTGGAGCGCGGCATCATCGACGACGAGCAGCTCCAGGAGGCCGTCGCTGAGCAACAGAAGACCGGCGGCCTGCTGGGGCGGATCTTCGTGAAGCGTGGCCTGATGAGCGAGGACACCCTCTCGCGTCTGCTCGCCGAGCAGATGGGCCTCGAGTTCATCGAGTCGCTCGAGGGCGAACCGTTCGACGACGTCCTCGCCTCGCACCTGCTGCGCCTCGACGCGCTGCAGTTCAACGCCGTGCCTTACAAGATGGACGACGGCACGCTCGTGGTGGCGATCGCGGATCCGCGCCGCATGGGCGACATCGAGGCCATCGCGCAGGTACCGCTGAGGTTCGTCGGAGCACCCGAGAAGGCCGTTCAAGACCGCATAACCGTGATGTACGCAGACAACCAGGGGCGCCTCGGCGAGACGCTCCTGATGAACAAGAAGCTCAAGCGCGAGCAGCTTCGCAAGGCGCTGGAGGAGCAGGCCAAGCTCGGCAAGGTGAAGCCCTTGGGCGAGATCCTCATCGACCTGGGGTACGTGACCCAGCTCGACGTCGACGAGGCGCTCAACAAGCAGCGCTCCGGTGGCGGCAGGCTCGAGGACACGCTCGTACAGTCCGGCAAGATCTCGCTCGAGATGCTCGCCAAGAGCCTCGCCATGCAGCTCGGTTACGAGTACCTCGACGAGGGGAACACCAAGGTCGACCCGTTCGCCGTGTCGCTGGTTCCCGAGCCCACCGTCCGGCGCTACCAGGCCATGCCGATACGGCTCGACGGGAACACCCTCGTGGTCGCCATGAAGGACCCGCGCCACGTCTTCGCTCTCGACGACATCCGGCTGATCACCGGGAAGGAGATCCAGCCGGCTGTCGCGACCGAAGAGACGCTCATGCACTTCATCAACCGTTTCTACCGCGACGGCGCCGACATGGACGAGTTGGCGCGCGCGGTGCTCGAGGAGGTCGGCGGCGACCAGGCCCAGGTCGAGGAGGACACCAGCGGCATCGACGACAACGCCATCGTCAAGGTGGTGAACAACATCATCCGCGAGGCGCTCCTGAACGATATGTCCGACATCCACCTCGAACCCCGGCCCGACAAGGTCGTGGTGCGAGTGCGCAAGGACGGCAGCCTGCGCGAGTACATGACGATGCCAAGGGCGACCGCTGGGGCGCTGGCGGCCCGCATCAAGATCATGGGGGGACTGAACATCGCCGAGCGGCGCGTGCCTCAAGACGGGCGCGTGCGCTTCAAGGACAAGACCGCCGAGGTGGACCTGCGCCTCTCGACGCTCCCCACCGTCTACGGCGAGAAGTGCGTGATGCGCCTCCTGAAGAAGGCGACGAGCATCCCGGAGATCGAGCAGCTCGGCTTCGCTGAGTACAACTTCCAGCGCTTCCACGACGTGATCCAGAAGCCGTACGGGATGTTCCTGATCACCGGGCCCACCGGCTCGGGCAAGTCGTTCACCACCTTCTCGATCCTCAAGCGCGTCGCTACCCCGGACGTGAACGTCTCCACGGTCGAGGACCCGGTCGAGTACGAGATCCCCGGCATCAACCAGACCCAGGTGAACATCAAGGCCGGCCTCGACTTCGCGCGCGCGCTGCGCGCTTTCTTGCGCCAGGACCCTGACATCATCATGGTCGGTGAGATCCGCGACCACGAGACCGCCAAGATCTCCATGGAGGCCGCGCTCACCGGCCACCTGCTGATCGCCACCCTGCACACCAACGACGCGCCAGGCGCGGTGGTGCGCCTCACCGAGATGGGCATAGAGCCGTTCAACGTCTCCGCCTCCCTGATCGGTGTGCTCGCCCAGCGCCTCGTGCGCAAGGTCTGCAGGGACTGCCGCGTGGAGTACACGCCGGAGGAGAACGTGATCCGCCGCCTCGACATGCCCGACACGTCCCTGAAGGGTCACAAGCTCTACCGCGGGGTCGGGTGTGAGAAGTGCGGCGGAAGCGGGTACAACGGCCGCTACGCTATCCATGAGTTGCTGGTGGTCGACGACGAGCTCGAGGGGGCGATCGTCCGCGAGGCATCCGCGCTCGAGATCCGCGACCTGGCGGTCAAGAAGGGCATGAAGACGCTTCGCCAGGACGGCATCTACAAGGCCTTCGAGGGGATCACGACCCTCGAGGAGGTCCTCGCCCGGACCGCCGAGTGAGCTCGGTACCAACTAAGGAGTCAGCGTGTCCGACCAGATCCGCCAGACCCAACAGCAAGTAGACATCGTCGACCTCCTCCGGCTCGCCATGGAACGCAAGGCCTCCGACCTGGTGCTGACGGTGGGCCTGCCCCCGATGCTGAAGGTGCACGGAGAGTGGCGCCCCACGGAGCACGACACGCTCACCCCGACGCTCACGCGGCGCCTGATGTACTCGATGATGGACGAGAAGAAGCAGCGCAACTTCGAGGAGCGCAAGGACCTCGACTTCTCCTTCAGCCTCTCCGGCCAAGGCCGTTTCCGCGTCAACTGCTTCCAGCAGCGAGGGTCCGTCGGTGGGGTCATGCGAACCATCTCCGAAGAGGTCATCACCTTCGAGGAGCTCGGCGTGCCCAAGGAGCTCATCGACATCGCGCGGCTGCCGCGCGGACTGGTGCTGATCACGGGCCCCACGGGGTCGGGCAAGTCGACCACCCTGGCGACGATGATCGACCTGATCAACGACGAGTCACCCAAGCACATCGTGACGGTCGAGGACCCGATCGAGTTCTTCCACCAGCACAAGCGCAGCATCGTCAACCAGCGCGAGATCGGCGAGGACACGTTCGGCTTCCACGCCGCCTTGCGTTCCGTGCTGCGGCAGGCCCCGGACGTCATCCTGGTGGGCGAGATGCGCGACCACGAGACCATCGGCGCCGCCGTCACCGCGGCCGAGACCGGCCACCTGGTGATGGGCACGCTGCACACCAACTCGGCGGCGGAGGCCGTCGACCGCATCATCGACGTCTTCCCCGAAGCGCAGCAGGAGCAGGTGCGAGTGCAGCTGGCGAACAACCTCCAGGCGATCTTCACGCAGCAGCTCCTGCCCCGCGCGAGCGGGGAGGGGCGTGTGCTGGGCTACGAGCTGCTCCTCGCCAACCCGGCCGTCCGCAACCTGATCCGCGAGGGCAAGACCCACCAGATCCTCTCGCAGATCCAGATGGGCGGTCAGTCGGGCATGGTCACGATGGACGCCTGCTTGGCCGAGCTTCACCTGAAGCGCCTGATCACCTTCGAGATGGGCTTGGCGCGCTCCGTCGACCAGAAGGAGTACGAGCGCCTCGTCTCCACCGGCGGCCTCGCAGCCACCGGCGAGGGCACCCAACCGCGCCCAGCGGTACGCGGCCCCGAAGTGGGCCCCCGCACCACCGGCTCGGCGGTCGGTCGCCCCTCGGGTGGTTCGCCGGTCGGCCGCGGAGGCCGCGGCGGCTGAAGCGTGCCGCCCTCGCCGGAGGGCGAAGGCGGCAGGTGAGCCGTGGGATCCGGGATCGGCACCGGACCGGTCCGGTTCAGCGGATGGTGATCGTGTACCTCGAGTCCGCAGACGGCCCGGCCGTGCCGTCGGTCGTGTGGACGAAGACGGTCGTGCCGCAATCGAGGGCCGGAGTCTCGACGTCGGGGGGGTAGACGTTGTCGTCAGCGACGAGCACGATGTCGCCCTCGAAGCTGCTGGTCAGCTCCAGCCGAACGTCGCCGAACGGGAAACCGTCGTCGCAGGCGATCTGGAAGTAGTCGAGGTCCTCGACGTGCTCGATC
>SKSV01000136.1 GCA_007122815.1 Trueperaceae bacterium
ATCTCGGCGACGTTCTCGCGTCGCGGGACCGCGATCCCAACGGAGTTGCCGGATGCGCTCACGCGGGACTTCGCAGAGGATGAACAGAAACAGCGGCAGTGGCGTGCCTTCGTGGATCATGTTGCGACGGATCCGGGGCCTCTATCGCACGTCATCGAGGATGTGGCCGCATTCTTGATGCCAGCAGCCGGACTGGCACGGAGAGTTGGGGACTCGTAGCAGAGCGAGCGGTAGGCGCTCGGTAGCTGCTCGTCAGCACCAGCGACCCCTACCTCAGTGCCGAGGAGATCGCGCTGGGGTACGAGCAACTGCACGAGATCGAGCGGGTGAACCGCGACCTCACGCACACCGTCGACGTGCGGCCGATGCACCACCTGGAGGATCGAGTCCCGAACTCGATGGAGTCCGGAGGGCTCCGGCAGGACCGCCGTACCCTGGTCGAGTCCCGCGACGAGGCCGGCCGCCTCACAACGGAGCGCCGCGAGCGCGCCAGGGAGGTTGCCGCGCACGACGCCGAGGATCTCGGCGGCCTCTGGACGGTCTGGTTCGAGTCTTCGAGCATGCGCCGGGCGGTGGCGACCTTGCGGGCGTCGAGATCGATGCAGCGTACGTTCACCAGCAAGGCTTGCCGAGGCAGGCCGCGTGCGAAGAGAGCCTCTACCAGAACCAGCGCGGTTCATGCTGCGTTCCACTTCAAGGACGCGACACGAGCAGCTCCGGAAACATGGCGTCGTAGACAGTCCGGTCGAACGTCAAGACGCGCAGGCCGTGGTGCGCCGCGTGCGCCGCGATGAGGAAGTCGGCGATGAGCCGGCGGGGCAGGTTCCCGGATCGTCGCTGCCGGGCATAGTCACCGAACGACAGGCCCGCCAACTCCCACACCTCCATGGGCATCGTCCAGACGATCGAGATCTGGGCCATGTCGAGGAAGTCCTGCATGACCGCCGGCTGCTTCGAGGCCATCAACTCGGCGTAGACGACCGGTGAAATGAAGAGCGGGCCGTCGGCCCCCGCGTCGCGGAGCAGCTGGACGGCCGCGGTGTGGTGCTGTTCGCGCTGGGCCAGGGCCGCCAGTATGACGTTGGTGTCAACGCTGGTCATCGGAGTCATCCCAACCACGAAGCTCGCGGACGTGGGCGATGGCGTCGTCGCCCACCGCGTCGTTCAGTTCGCTGAGGTCGTGCTTGGCCCACAGTGTCTGGAGGACGTCGGAGATGTCCGGGCGCACGACCTTAAGGCGTACACTTCCGGCCTCGAGTTCGTAGCGGATCGTGTCACCGGGCCGAATCCCGAGGGCGTCGCGGACGCGGACCGGGATCGTGATCTGGAGCTTGCTGCTGACCTTGCCTTCCATGAACGCGCCTCCTTGCTTGGTCATCGTAGCAGGGGACCGGTGCAGGCGATCTATGCTTGGTAACTGTGCCTTACTGTGGGAGGCTCGTGCCAACGAGGTGCCCGCCTCGCCACGTCGAGGCGTCCTGCGAACCGATGGACCCGGTCTCGCCGCTTCACCTCAGCGTCGGCGCGAGCTGCCGCCATCGCCGCTGCCGCAGCCGGTAGAAGGCGTGCGCGTATCCGGTGACGAGGGCAGTGAGGAAGCCCGCGTCGATCTCGATCCGGTCCTCGTAGCGACACCGCGTAGGGGAGACCGGCACGACCTCGATGTCGTGCCGCCAGACGCGGATCGGCCCACCGCGCTCGTCGCTGCGGAGGATCCTGCGGTGGTCGTCGATCGAGGCGACGGTGAGGTGGTGGTACGAGAACGGGATGACGCCGAAGAGGAAGATCCATGAACGGACCGTCTCCCCCTCGTGCCACGGCTCCGTGCGCCCGCGCAGGGCAGGCACGCTCAGGAGGCGGCGGGAGACGGCGAGGAAGCTGCCGGGTCGCTTGACGGCTGCCCAGACGGCATCAGCGGGTGCGTCGAGAAGGGTGCTCACGGTGACGGTGCGCATGCTCTAGAATGTGAGTCATGCTCGCGTTTCGTCAACTCGCGTTCGGGGCCCTTCGCCATGCCAGCTGAGGGAGCGCGCGGAGCGCGTCGGACACCCAGTCAAGCGAGGTCGCGGGCGCTTGTCGAGCGGATCATCGCCGCCGCTGCTCGCGTTTTCGATGAACGCGGCTACGCCGCGGCCACAACGAACCACGTGGCAGAGGAGGCCGGCGTCTCGATCGGCTCGCTCTACCAGTACTTCGCGAGCAAGGACGAACTGCTCGTCGCGCTTGCGGAGCGGCACGTTGCCGAGGCGCTCCCGGCGGTGCGCGCGCACGTCGCCGAGATCGAGGCCACGCGGCTCCCGCTCGAGGAGACGCTCCGCGCCCTCCTCGCGCTCGCGCTGCGGCTCAACGACTCGTCGAAGCTCCACGCCGTGATCCACGCGGAGGCCGAGCGGACCCCGGCCATTCGTGCAGCGCTCTCGGCGCTCGACGGGGAGCTGGTCCGCTTCGTCGCAGCGCAGCTCGACGGCGCCGGGAGCGGGTGTAGTGATCCGGTACGCCGGGCGCGGCTGGTGGTGGCGGCCGCGGACGCCGCGATCCACGTGGTGGTGCTGCGCCTCCCCCCGGAGGAGCGTGCGGGAGCGGTAGAGGATCTCGCAGACCTGATGCTGCGGGGGCTGACCCGGGCGGCCTGAGTTCGCCCTCCCGCCATCATGTGTTCACTCCGCCTCTCGATCCGGGAGTGACCCCTCTTTCGTAGACGGTTAAGGGCTTGCGAGCACGGCCCGGGGGTGGATGACACGGCACGCGGCACCTGCTGCGCTCGAACTCGCCGCGCTCCTGGGCTACGACAAATCGATCGAGAGTCTCTTGCCGCAAGCTTGCGCGTACTTTCGCAAGGTGGTCAAGGACGGCGAGTGCTTCCCGGTGGCTAGGGCCCTCTCCAATCGGGCGACCGCCGGGGCCTGCGTACCCATGCGTTCGGCGACCTGCGCTTGCGAGAGGCCGGCTTCCAGCCGCGCCTTGAGCAATATGTCCAGGAGCGCGCCCTCTTGGCGTTCGATGCGCTCGACTTCCTGGCGAACGCCGGGACGCTGCATCAGTTTGGTGACGACATCGTCATGAGTCGGCATGCTTGACCTCCTTCATGCGCATTCGCGCAGTCTCGATCTCCCGTCGCGGCGTCTTCTGCGACTTCTTGATGAACGCGTGAAACACGATCACCCGACGGCCGGCGAGCGCGCAGAAGAACACCCTGGCGATCCCTTCCTGACCCTTGAGACCAAGCTCGAAGAGCCCGTCTCCGATGGCCTCCGTGTGCGGTAAGCCGAGGTTGGGACCGACCGCAACCATCCGGCGGGTGAGCACCACGTACCTAGCGGCAAGCGTGTCAGGGAGAGCGAGAATCTTGTCGGCTACGGCGTCGCTGTAGTACTCGATCGCGTAGTCCACGCCGCAAGGGTAACAAATTTGTTATCTGAAGTCCAGACCCTCGCCGCGCGTCTGGGCGCGGATCGCGAGGAGCACTTCGAGGTGACGGCGGCGCTCTGGAGGTGCTCGAGAAGGGTAGGGCCGCGCTGTGGACGCGCCGTCGGCTCAAGGGACGAGCGGCGACGCCTTACGTCCAGATGCCGTTTCTGATGGTGGGTCGTGTAGGACTCGAACCTACAACGATATCAGGGGCGTTCGGTCGCTCCGGCGTGCGAACGCTGACGCGGGCGGAACGTCGGGTCGAGAGCGACGATGGCGCCCGTGGTGGTCTGTTCTGGCTCGCTGGGCGCACAGCTGGCGGGTCGCAGCGGCCATGTGGTGCCCAAGTTGGGAACGAAGCGTAACGCTTGACGTTAAACGCGCGGCGTTATATCGTGTCTCGTGATCCGATCGTTCGCCGATCGCGAGACGGAGAAGGTGTACCACCGAGAGACCTCGCGCAGGATCCCCACGGACGTGCAGGCAGCAGCCCTGCGGAAGCTTCGCATGCTCTCGAACGCGCGCGAGCTCAGGGACCTCCGAAGCCCACCGGGGAATCGCCTCGAGCGCCTCACGGGCGACCGGGCAGGTCAGTACAGCGTTCGGATCAACGACCAGTGGCGCCTGTGCTTCGCATGGCGAGGCGGAGACGCCTTCGACGTCGAGATCGTGGACTATCACTGATGGGAGGTGCACGATGGCCACTCGCAAGCTCGCCCCCGTCCACCCGGGCGAAGTGCTCCAGCTGGAGTTCCTGGAGCCGCTCGGTCTCAGCCAGAACCGCCTCGCATTGGGTATCGGCGTTCCAGCGCGTCGGATCAATGAGATCGTGCTGGGCAAGCGCCGTGTGAGCGCTGATACCGCACTCCGGTTGGGTCGCTACTTCGACACGACACCGCAGTTCTGGCTGGGGCTGCAGACCGATTTCGATCTCGACGTCGTATCGGACGAGCTCGGCGATCGTCTCGATCGCGAGGTACACGCGCCGAAAGCCGCAACCTGACGCCCTCTCCATCGGTGGCACGGCTCTCGCGGCGTTGGTGACGGCCGCGATCGAGGCCCTCACCACGGGGCCCAGGCGTGAGAGACGCGCCATTCCGTTGCGCTCAGACGGCGGCGGTGACGTCGGTGTGCACGAAGTCGTGGCCCATGAGCGGGGAGTGCCCCGCTGATTGCCCGGCCGTAACGCCCGCTGACTACCAGGCTCCGGAGAGCCAAAAATACACCGTCCAGGACCTGCCCCGAATCGGGAGAAACAGCGTCCTGGACGGTCTTTGGTGGGTCGTGTAGGACTCGAACCTACAACCCGCTGATTAAGAGTCAGCTGCTCTGCCAGTTGAGCTAACGACCCGTGACCACCGA
>SKSV01000072.1 GCA_007122815.1 Trueperaceae bacterium
AGTCTAACCCTAGGGCCCGCGAGCGCCCGGTCACCACCACGGGTACACTGGCGCCGATGCTTCGCCCCGAGGTCGTTCTCGCCAGCGCCTCACCGCGCCGTCGTGACCTGCTCGCTGCGCTCGGCGTGCCCGCCCTGGTCCGCAGCGCCGACGTGGACGAGAGCGCCCTAGAGAACGAGGCGCCGGAGGAGCTGGTAGCGCGCCTCGCTCGCGCCAAGGCGGAGGCAGTCGCCGCCCGACTCGAGGCGGGACGGCGCGGGCCGGGCGACGCGAACGGCAGCAGCGAGCTCGGCTCAGCCGAACCGCCCGCCCTCGTCATCGCGGCCGACACCGTGGTGGTGCTGGACGACGAGGTGCTCGGCAAGCCCGTGGACGTCGCCGAATCGCGCGCCTTCGTGGGGCGCCTCGCGGGGCGCTCGCACGTGGTGTTGACCGGTCACTGCCTGCGGCTCGGTACGGCGAGAGCCGAGCGTGTGCAGCGCACCGTGGTGACGTTCAGGCAGCTCGACGCGGACGAGATCGAGCGCTACGTCGCCAGCCGTGAAGGCGACGACAAGGCGGGAGCGTACGCCATCCAGGGGCGCGGCGCCGGACTGGTCGAGCGCGTCGAGGGGTGCTACAGCAACGTGGTTGGCCTGTCGCTGCCCACCGTGATATCACTGGCTCGCTCGCTCGGGGTCAGCCTTGGCTAGCTTCTTCCGTGCCTGGTACGCGTTCGTCGGTCTGGGGTTGCTGACCTTCGTGTTCACTGCGTTCGTGGGCCGAGTGCCCGCCGACGTGTCGAGCGCCGTCTCGCTGCCACATGACCTCGTTTCCAGCGCCGGACGCAACCTGCGCAGCAGCGCCGTCTCGCTCACCGACCGCAGTGACCTTCGAGCCGACAACGCCGCGTTGCGCCAGGCCCTGGCCGACAGCCAGGCGACCATCCGCCAGCTCGAGCTCCGGCTCCAGGAACTCGAGACCCTCCTGGAGGTGCGCCGCAACCAATCGCCGGGCGCCGAGCTCGTGGCGAGCGTGGTGGGTTGGACGCGCACCGCCGCAGTCGACACCCTCACCATCGGTGCCGGTCGCCGCGACGGAGTGCAGCGCGGTATGCCCGTGTCGGCGCCAGAGGGGCTGGTGGGGTTGGTGGTGGAGGTAGGTGAGCATCGCTCCGTCGTGCGCACTCTGCTCGACCCGCAGTCGCGGGTGGGTGTAGCCGTGCGCGGGCGTGGCGGCCAAGGTGTTGCGGTGGGGGAGGTCGGTGGCCTCGTCAGGGTGGACAGGTTCATCCCCGAGCAGGTCGTGCGTGAAGGCGACGTGGTCGAGACCACTTCCTACGGCGGGCTGTTCCCGCGCGGCGTCGAGGTCGGCGTGGTGGCGCAAGTCCTGCCGCAGGACCCCAACGAGCTGAGGCGCAGCTTCCTCGTGCAGCCGGCCGTCGACGTAGCTACGCTCAGCGAGGTCGTCCTCTTCGCCCCGCAGTGATCGGCCACACCCCGACGCGGCGCCGGGGTTCAGGCGCGCGCGGCTGGCTTCACCACCAGGTTGACCAGCTTCCCGGGCACCACGATCTCACGTACCAGTTCGGCCCCATCGAGGTGCTTGGCTACGTTGGGCACGGCCTTGGCGGCGCTCAGCACGCTCGCCTCCTGCGCGTCGGCCGGCACCTCCACCTCACCACGGAGCTTGCCGTTGACCTGCACCGCGTAACGCACCTCGTCGCGCGTGAGCGCCGACTCGTCGACCTCCGGCCAGCTCTCGAGGTGCACTGAGGTGGCGTGACCCAGACGCTGCCAGAGCTCCTCCGCGAGGTGCGGCGCGATGGGCGCGAGCAGCGTGACCAGCACGCGGCAGGCTTCCTCCCAGCCCGGCGTCAGGGCGAGCGACGCCGACTTCGCCTTGCTCATGGCGTTCTGAAGGGTCATGAGCTCCGCCACGGCGGTGTTGAAGCGGAAGCCCTCGAAGTCCTCGCTGATCTCACGGATGGCGGTGTGAACGGCGCGCCTGAGGTCCCGCGTGACGTGCTCGTCGACCTTCACCGCCGGATCACCTGCGGGCGCGTCGACGATCAGCCCCCACACGCGGTTCAGGAAGCGCGCGACGCCCTCGATCCCCTGGAAGTTCCAGGGACCGCCCTGGTCCCAAGGCCCGATGAACATCAGGTACGTCCGCACCGCATCGGCCCCATACTCGCTCACCAGGTGGTCGGGGTTGACCACGTTCCCGCGCGACTTGGACATCTTCTCGTTGTCCTCTCCCAGGATCATGCCCTGGTTGAAGAGGCGCTGGAACGGCTCCCCGTGGTCCACCAGTCCGAGGTCGCGCAACACCTTCGTGAAGAAGCGCGCGTAGAGCAGATGCAAGATCGAGTGCTCGACGCCGCCCGTGTACATGTCGACCGGCGTCCAGCGGCCAACCAACTCCTTGTCGACCGCTGCGCTCGTCAGCTCTGGCGACAGGTAACGGAACCAGTACCAGGAGGAGTCCATGAACCCGTCCATGGTGTCGGTCTCGCGCCGAGCCGGTCCGCCGCAGGCGGGACAGCGAGCGTGGAGGAAGGGCTCGTGGGTGGTGAGCGGCGACTGGCCCGTCGGCATGAAGGCGACGTCGGAGGGGAGCTCCACCGGCAGTTGATCGAGCGGCACCGGCACGATCCCGCAAGCGTCGCAGTACAGCATCGGGATGGGCGTGCCCCAGTAACGCTGGCGGCTGATCAACCAGTCGCGCAGGCGATAGGTGACCTTACGCTCGCCCAGCCCTTCCTCCTCCAGCCAGGCGATGACGCTGGCGATCCCGCGCTCGCCCTCCTCACCCTTCCCGGTCGGGGTGCCGTCGAAGCGCCCGGAGTTCACCATCACGCCGTCACCCGTGTAGGCCTCCGCGAGCGTGTCGCCTTCGAGCGACGCGCCCGGGGGCTGAACCACCACGCGCACGGGGAGGCCGAAGGTGCGCGCGAACTGCAGGTCGCGCTCGTCGTGGGCCGGCACCGCCATGATGGAGCCGGTCCCGTACGTCATGAGCACGTAGTCGGCTATCCAGATCTGCACGCGCTCGCCGTTGACGGGGTTGACGGCGTGACCGCCAGTGAAGACACCGGTCTTCTCGCGACCCTCCGCCTGCCGGTCGATCTCGCTCTTGGCTGCGGCCGCGACGACGTAGGCCTCGACCTCCGCGCGCTGCGATGCGCTGGTGACCCTCTCGACGAGCGGGTGCTCGGGCGCGAGGACCACGAAGGTAGCACCCCACAGGGTGTCCGGGCGGGTCGTGAAGACCGTTATCGGCTCACCGGACTCGGTGCGGAACACTACCTCCGCGCCCTCCGAGCGGCCGATCCAGTTCGTCTGCATCGTCTTGACCTTCTCGGGCCAGTCCAGGGTCGAGAAGTCGAGCAGCTCGTCGGCGTAAGCGGTGATCTTGAAGTGCCACTGCGGCATCAGGCGCCGCTCGACGAGCGCGCCCGAGCGGTCGCCGCGACCGTCGATGACCTGCTCGTTGGCGAGCACGGTCTGGTCGACCGGGTCCCAGTTGACGTAGCTCTCCTTGCGGTACGCGAGGCCGCGCTCGAACATCTTGACGAAGAGCCACTGGTTCCAGCGGTAGTAGACCGGATCGCAGGTCACGACCTTCTTCGACCAGTCGAACATCGCGCCCATCTGCTCGAACTGGGTCACCATGCGCCCGATGCGTTCGTAGGTGAGCGTGGCAGGGTGGACCTGCTCACCCTCGCGGGCGGCGCGGATGGCGGCGTTCTCGGCGGGCAGGCCGAAGGCGTCGAACCCCATCGGGAACAGCACGTTGTACCCGTTCATGCGCCGGTAGCGCGCGGCCGCGTCCGCGGGCGCCTCTGCGTACCAGTGGCCCACGTGCAGGTCGCCCGACGGGTAGGGGTACATCGTCAAGAAGTAGTACTTCGGGCGCGCGTCGTCCTCTAGGTCGACGCGGTATAGGCCCTGCTCGGCCCAGGCGTGGCGCCAGCGCGGCTCGATGGCCTGCGGGTCGTAGCGCTCCGGGCGGCGCTCACGGCGCGGACCGGCTTCGGGCGGGGCAGGGGAGGTGTTATCCATGACCTGGCCAGTCTACAGCGAGGCGGCTCGGCGACCCCGGGGCGGCTCCCCGAGCGGGTACCGCCGGCCCGTCTGACGCGCGGTAGACTGCCGCGACCGTGACGCGCCGCGCGCCCTACGGACGCGCCAAGACGCCACGCAGGAGGACCCAAGCATGGACTACGGCCTCGTAGTTATCGGTTCAGGCCCCGGCGGTTACCACGCCGCCATACGCGCCGCCCAGCTCGGCCTGAAGGTGGCGTGCGTGGAGCAGGGCGCCGTCGGAGGGGTTTGCCTCAACGTCGGCTGCATCCCCACGAAGGCGCTCCTTCACGTCGCCGCGGTGCTGCGCGAGGGCGAGCACGCCAGCGGGTTCGGCATCGAGTTCGGCGAACCGAAGGTCGACCTGGGGCGGGTGGAGAAGTGGAAGGACGGTGTCGTCAAGAAGCTCTCCGGCGGCGTGAAGCAGCTGCTCAAGGGCAACGGCGTCGACCTGATCGAGGGGCGCGCGCAGGTCGTCGAGGCGAACGCGGTAGAGGTCGACGGCAAGCGCCTGACGTTCGAGAAGCTCATAGTTGCGACCGGCTCCAGGCCGATCGAGATCCCGGGCTTCGAGAGCGATGGTGAGCGCATCGTCGACTCGACCGGCGCGCTGCTCGTCTCCGAGGTCCCCAAGCGCTTCCTGGCTCTCGGCGGCAGCGCCATCGGGCTGGAGTTCGCCGACGTGTACTCGGC
>SKSV01000006.1 GCA_007122815.1 Trueperaceae bacterium
ACGTCCGCGCGAAAGTGGTCTTGCCACCTTGGTTCGCGCCCGTGACCACGAAGAGGCGCTCGCGACCGCTGAGCACCACGTCGTTGGGCACCACCGCGCGGCGGTTGGCTATCAGAGCGTAAGCGAGCGCCGGGTCGAAGGCCGCGCACACCTCCACCGACTTCTCGCTCGACGAGACCTCAGGCAAGCAGAAGGCGAGCCCGCCGCGCTCGAAGTAGCGCACGTAGTCGAGGTACGCGAGGTAGAACTGCACCTCGCGATCGAACCGCGCCACGCCCGCGTCGATGAAGTCGCTGCGCCGCCTGGTGAACTCGTCCAGCGCGGCGAAAGCCTCGGGGTACAGCCAGGCGACGCGCTCCTGGATGGCCGACTCCAGCTTGTTCATGGCGAGGTCGTCCGCGGCCTTGGTCAGGCGCTGTCGCGAGGGCTTACGTTCGAACCTGGCGAAGGTCTCCTTGAGACCGAGCGCCGCGCCAGCCTCATCGCCGTCGCGAGACACCGTGAAGCCGTCCTGGTCGAGCACGAGCCGGTACCGTAGTGCGGCCAGGTCGTGCGAGACGCGCTCGGCGTCCGCGTGCGCCTCGCGGAAGCCTGCGGACCCGACGTGGTCGCGCAGGTAATCGCCGAACGCCCGAAGGCCACGCGAGTCGAGGTGGTGATCCGAGAGGTCGCGGGCGAAGCCCTCGACAGCCGCGTAGTACGTGAAGGCCGCGTCCAGATGCAGCCGGCGGCGTTGGCGCGCGTCCAGGAGGGCGGCTGCCTGTACGCGCTGCTCGCGCACGTGGCGCATGGCGCGCGCGAAGGTATCGACGCGCTGGCGCAGTTCGGGTACCTGGAGGTCGGCGAACACCTCGTGGCGGTAGGCCACCGCGTCGACGTCCCGGAGCGGCGCGTGGAACGAGGGCCTCAAGTCATAGCCGTCGCGCCCGGCGATGATCGTCGCCACCACCTGATCCAGGTTCAGGTCGCCGAAGCACTCCGGCGCTTGGCGGACCGAACCGCCACCGTCGCTGTCGGTGTCGCGCCATAGCACGCTGGGTGCTGACTCGTACGGTGCTCGTTCGGCTTCCACGGCTGAGTCCCACGCTATCAAGGTCGATCGCGAAGGCGCGTACCGCGGGTCAGTCGACTCTCTCCACCGTGGCGATCTCGCCATGCTCGTCGCCGATCACCAGGCGGCCGTCCGGCAGCACCTCGTAGTAGTCGCTGAACTGGGGGTCGCGCAAGAAGCGCTCACCATCGCCGCCCTCGAGCGGCGTCAGCTCACCCTGGTAGACGCTTCCGTCCGCGAACGCCTGGCGCACGCGGGCGACGCCGTCCGCGTCTGAGCAGATGACGATCTCGCTGGCGTAGGTCGGGTGCTCGTGCCGCCAGCTACCGATCGCGTCGCAGCCCTCGAGGTCGGCCGCCGCGCTGGCCCCGGCGAACCTTGGCGCCGCAGCGCCAGCGGCGTCACGGGGGCCGCACGAGACCGAGGCGACGAGCAGCAGCGCGAGCAAGAGCGCCCTCATGCACGCCAGGGTAGGCCGCGACCCCGCACGTTCGCAAGACACCTTCGTACCGTCGGGACGCTCGCCCTCGCCGACCTGATGCGCAGGGACTATGCTCGCTGAGGACCCGCATGGCGCTCGAGCCCTCGCGCATCCGGCCCGACCCCACACCACCTCTCGAGGACGAGGACAGCTACCTCGGCGAGCGCCACCTCCAACTCTGGCGCGACGAGATGAACAGCGCCGCGCTCTTCGCAGGGCTCGCCGAGTCGACGCGCAGCGCTCGCCGACGGCGCGCCTACGAGCGCCTGGCTGAGGTGGAGAGACGCCACGCAGGACGTTTCGCCGCCGAGCTGGAGAGGTCGGGAACCGCGCCACCCGAGTTCAGGCCATTCTGGCGCACGAAGCTCCTCCTGGCGCTAGCGCGCCGCCTGGGAACGCCCTTCCTGCTCCCAGGCATCGCGCAGCTCGAACGCTCCGAGGCGCAGGCCTACCGAGACGCTCCGGAGGACTGGTGGCCTTACGAGGAGGAAAGGGCGAACGCCGAGTGGCTGGCCCGCTTCGCGACGCACGAGATGAGCGAAGCGCTGAAGCGCCTGCTCTTGCGGGCGCGCCGCCTCGTGATCCTCGTCGTCGGAGCCGTGCTCTTCGCCGTGTCGCTGCTGCTGGCTCGTAACGCGCAGATCGAGGGCCTCTTCTTCGGCCTCTTGACGGGTGTAACCGTCGGTCCCGTGGTCCATTACGCGATCGGCAAGGTGATGGTGCCCCTCGCCGCCGGGCGGGTCTGGTGCGGTTGGGCCTGCTGGACGGCGGCCCTGCTCGATCAACTACCCTTCCGCCGCAGCCCCGACTGGCTGCCGGGCCGTTGGCGCCACCTGCGTGGCCTCCACCTCGTCCTGAGCCTCGCACTCGTGGTCTGGCTGGTGTTCGGGCTCGGGGTCCGCGACGGAGCGGTCGGCAGCAACGCGGCCCTCTGGTTCCTGGCTGGCAACGCCGTCTACTGGGTGCTGGCGGTTGTGCTCGCTCTCGCGCTACGTGACAACCGTGCGTTCTGCAAGTACGCCTGCCCCGTCGCGGCGGTGCTCCGGCAGACGTCGCGGCTGGCGCTGGTCAAGGTGTCCGGCGACGCTGCCTCGTGTGCGGCGTGCGCGTCTCGAGCCTGCCTGACGCAATGCCCCATGGGTGTTCGCATCCCCGACTACGTTTCCGCTGGCAAGAGGGTCCTCTCCAGCGAGTGCATAGCCTGTCAGCACTGCGTGGCAGTGTGCCCACCCAACACACTGGGTCTCTCCGTTCGCGTCGACGTCGGCGGCGAGGAGCTCTTGCGCGAACGCCCCACCGTCTCGAGGTCAGCGCGCGTCGGCGAGGAAGGCCTCCTCCGCGGCGAGGGTCTCGTCGGTCGCGGTCAGCTCGTCGAAGAGCTTCACGGGGACGGTGACTGCGCCGACACCCAGCGCGAGGAGGTCGCGGAACGCCTCGCGGGACCGCACGCTGGCCACCAACAAGCGTAGGTCGGTACCGTCCCGACGGCCGTAGACCTCCAACACCTGCTGCATGCGCGCGATCACGGCCAGCGCGTCGCGACCGGCGTCCTGGAGACGACCCAGGTAGGGAGCGGCGTAACGCGCCCCCACTAGCGCCGCCCAGAGCGCCTGCTCAGGCTCGTAGACCGCCGTCATCGTCACGCTGACACCCTCCTGTGCGAGGGTGGCTGCGGCCGAGAGACCCTCGCCCGTCGCCGGGAGCTTGACGACGATCGTCGCTTTGGCAGCGAGCCCCAGGAACTCGCGCGCGTCGCGAAGCATCTCCGTGGCTTCGCGATGCCGCACCTGCACGTGCACGGACCGCGCTCCCAGCGCCTCGGCGCGCTCCACGAAGTGGGGGAGGTCGGCCCAGCTCAGACCGGCTCGCCGCATCAGCGTCGGGTTGGTGGTGACGCCGTGTACCAGCGGGCTCGGCAGGACGCGTTCGAGCTCGGAGGCGTCGGCGGTGTCGAGGTAGAGGCGCATCGGTCCGGTCATCGCGCTGCTCGGTGCGGTGATCGCTCCGAAAGGTCCGCTCATGGCTCCCCCCGGTCCGCTCACAGCTCGGCGAGGTCGTCGAAGACCGGCTCCAGCGCCGCGTACGCCGCTTCGAAAACCGGCATGCTCCGCGCGTAGGTGGTCCTGGCCGACTCGTCCGGATCGAAGCTCTCCGCCACCGGGTTCATGGCGTCGATGATCTCGAAGCCCGGGTACAGGCCCACACCGACCCCACCGACGACCGCCGCGCCCATTGAGGTGGCCTCCTCCAGATGGGTCAGGCGATCCACCGGTAGGCCGTAGACGTCAGCCATCAACTGGTTCCAGAAGCGGCCCTGTGCACCGCCACCGATGACGCGCACGCGATCGATCTCGATGCCCTGGCGCGTCAGCGCCTCGAGGATGACCTGCAGGTTCATCGTCACGCCCTCCAGCACGGAGCGCACCAGGTCGGCCCGGGTGTGACGCATGGTCAGCCCCACGAAAGCTCCGCGGGCCTTGGGGTTCCAGCGCGGGCTGCGTTCACCGAGCAGGTAGGGGAGGTACAGGAGACCGCGCGCGCCTGCCGGTGAGGTGGCGGCGAGGGCGTTCAGGAGCTCGTACGCCGACGTGCCGCTGCGTCGCGCCTCTTCGGCCTCGCTCTGACCGAGTTGCGCCTTGGCCCAGGCGTACGAGGCCCCGGCCGCCTGCATGGTGCCGCAGGGGCTGTAGAGACCGGGTACGACGTGCGCCCAGTTGAAGGTGCGCTGCTCCGGGTCGAGGACCGGTCGCTCGCTCGCGAGCGCGATCCAAGAGGAGGAGCCGACGTAGTTGTAGGCGCCGCGAGCACGCCAAATCCCGGCCCCGAGAGCGGCGCAGCAGCCATCACCTCCGCCGATCACGACCGGTGTGCCGGCGACGAGGCCCGCTTCGTCCGCGACCCTGGGCAGCACCTCGCCCGCCACCTCCGTCGAGCCGCGCAACGCGGGCAGTTTGCCCTCGTCGACCTCGGCGGCCTCGACGATCCGCGGCGAGTAGCGCAGCTCGGCCAGGTCCAGGAGGTTGGTGCCTGAGGCGTCGGAGTGGTCGGTGACGAATGCCCCGGTCAGCTTCGCTACGATCGCGTCCTTCGCATTCACGAACGCGTGCGCCTCGCGGTAGGTGCTCGGCTCGTGGTCCCGGAGCCAGAGGACCTTGGCCAGCGAGTACGAGGCGCTGAGCCGGTGACCCGTGATGCGGTAGACCTCTTCTGGAGGCACGCGCTCGGCCAGCCAGCGCTCCTGCTCCACCGCGCGCTGGTCCGCCCAGATGATGGCTTCGCGGAGCGGGTTCGCGTGCTCGTCGAGCGGCACGCAGCCCATCATCTGCCCGGAGAACGAGACGCAGGCGATGTCGCGTGCTCCTGCCGCGCTCCCCGACAGGAGCTCGCGCGTGGAGGCGCACACGGCGTCCCACCACTCGCGCGGGTCCTGCTCGGCCCACCCCTGCTGGGCGTAGGTCGTGCCGTACTCGGCGAACGCGCTGGCGACCAGCGTCCCGTCCGCGTCGTAGAGCGAGGCCTTGTTCCCGGTCGTGCCTAGGTCGTGGGCGAGTACGAAGCGAGCCATTTCAGGTCAACCCTCCCGAACGCGGGCGCAGCAGGCCGCGGGTGGGGTCACCCGACCATGGGCTAGAGTTGCGCCCGAACGTCTGCCCCCCAGCATACTCGCGCGTTCCGAACGCGCGCCGCGGCGGCAGGCCCGGGCTTGACCCCCAATTGGGTGGCTTCTAGAGTCGCTGTTGAGGCGTCATGTCGAGCGCGAGGGAACCGAGAGCACCTTCTCAGCTACCCATGGTGCTGCTCCTGGGCGTAGCTTGCCAGGTGGGGCAGGTGGTGTACCTGCGCGAGCTCCTCATGGTGTTCCACGGCAACGAGTTGTCGCTGGGCGTGATCCTCGCGGCGTGGATGATCTGGACGGGCATCGGCAGCCGTCTCGGAGCGGTCGTGCTGAACCGCTACCCTCACCCCCTGCGGCTGCTCCGAGCGGACGCGGCAGTGCTGACGCTCCTCATGCCGGCGACGGTCCTGGCGATCAGAGTTCTCCCTGGGGTCTTCCAAGCCCCGCCGGGAGCTCTCCCTTCACTAGCCGAGATGGCGCTTTCTAGCCTGCTCGTGATGGCGCCCTCCACCTCGTTGCTCGGCGCGCAGTTCGTGCTGCTGGCGCGGATCTGGCGCGAGCGGGAAGGCACGCTGGATGCCTCAGGTGCGGCCAAGACCTACGTCGGAGAGGCCTGGGGGAACGTGCTTGGCGGGTTGCTGTTCACCCTCCTGCTGGTGCATTACCTGGACGCCTTCCAGCTGACGCTCCTCGTCACGGGAGCGATGCTGGTGGCGCTGGCCGCGCGGCGAGTCAGCCGGCTCGTCATCGCGGCCGCCGCCATCGTGCTCATGGCCATGGCACCGCTGCTCGACTCCTGGTCGTCCGAGCTGTTGTGGAGCCTGCGGGCGCGCGAACACCAACTCGTCGCCAGCCATCAGTCGCGCTACGGCACCGTCTCGGTGCTGCGTCACGAGGACCAGTACAGCTTCTTCCAGAGCGGGCACCTGGTGTTCTCGACCGGCGGCGCGACCGACACCGCCGTTGCGCTCGAGGAGCAGGAGGGCGTGAGGTTAGCGCACGTCGCGATGACTCAGCATCCGGATCCCCAGCGGGTGCTGCTCATCGGGGGAGGGCTTCGTGGCACGCTGCGAGAGATCCTGCTGCATCCCGTCACCAGCGTCGATTACGTCGAGCTGGACCCGGTCTTGATCGAGGCTGCGCGGCCGCACCTCCCGCCCGGAACGCGCTCTGCCCTGGCCGACAGCAGGGTCCGGCTGATCCACGCGGACGGTCGCCTCTTCGTCAAGGGCGGCGCACGGAGCTACGACCTGGTGATCGTCGACGTTCCTGATCCGACTACGGCGGTGCTGAACCGCCACTACACGCAGGAGTTCTTCGCCGAGGCGAGGGCCCTCCTCGAACCGGACGGTGTCCTGGCGATCGGCGCGATCTCCACGCCCGACCTGCGCGGCTCGGCCATCGCCAACCGCAACTCAACGCTCTACCACACGCTGCGAACGGTCTTCCTCGAGGTGCTACCGGTCGGGGAGCGCTACCTCTACTTCTTCGCCTCGAACGCGCCTGGTTTGGTGACGGCCGACGTCCCCACCCTGATGGCGCGCTTCAGCGAGCGCGGGGTGGAGAGCGAGGGCTTCGCGGCCGGCCACCTCGCGCTCGTCTTCGATGAGGGCCCGCTGAGGCGCGTCAACTGGGTGCTGCGCAACCACGGCCGGAGCGTGAGCGCGCACCTGGAGCCGCCGCCGGCCAGCCCCTTGAGACCAGGCACGCTCGCGGAGCAGCGGAGCGCCGAGCCTGGCCTTCCGAACGTGCACGAACGCTTCTTCGTGAACTCGGACCTGCGTCCCGTCGGTTACTACCACACGCTCATGTTCTGGAGCGTGCTCAGCGGTGCAGGTGACGCGGTCGCCTTGCGCTGGATCGCGCGAGTGCAGTGGTGGTGGGTGTTCCCGCCGGTGGCGCTGCTGATCGCGGTGGCGGCCTTGCTGCGCGCCGCTCGGGTGACGCGCGCGCGGAGCGCGCCCCGTTTCGCGGTCATGCTCGCCGTGTTCACCACCGGCCTGTCCACCATGACGATGCAGATCGCCCTGCTCTTCGCCTTCCAGAGCGTCTACGGCTTCGTGTACGAGATGGTGGGGCTGATCGTGGCCCTCTTCATGGCGGGTCTGGCTTTGGGCGCCATGCTCACGCAGCGCTTCGTGCCCGACAAGAGCGACAGGCGCGTGCTCGCTCTCGTGCAAGCGACCGTGGCCGTCTTCGCGCTGGCCATCGGCGTCGCGTTGCCCGAAGCAGCGGGTCTCGGGTCCGCGGCCGGGGTGTTCGCGTCTTTCGCGCTCTTCACCTTCTTCGCGGGCGTACTGAACGGTGCGGACTTCCCGCTCGCAGCCGCCTGCTACCTGGCGCTCGACCGGCGCCCGGAGCGCTCGGCCGCCACGGTGTACGCGGTAGAATTGTTGGGAGCATGCAGCGGCGCGGCGATCGCCAGCGTGGTGGTAGCACCCGTGCTGGGGATCGTGGCCTGCGCTCTCCTCGCCGCGGTCGCCAACGCGACGGCGTTCGTGGCGCTCGCTCTGACTGGCCTCGGGTTGGAGGACGATGCCCGAACGTGACGACACGAAGACGATGCAGCGCGCTCCTGGCGTTTCGCGCCGGGCCTTCCTGCGTGCGGCCGCGCTAGGCACCTGTGCGCTCGGACTCGGCGCGTTTCACGGCGCGACCTCGAACGCGAACGCCCAGGCGGCCCGAAGAGGGCTGGTGGGCCGTCGGCGCTCGGAGTGGTTCGAGCCTGCGGGCGGTACGGACGTCCGCTGCACGCTCTGTCCACACGGCTGCGTCATCCCCTCGGGCAGCCGCGGACCGTGCCGCGTGCGCGAGAACGTTGACGGTAACGGGTACACGCTCTCGTACGGGAACCCCTGCCTCGTGCAGCTCGACCCTGTCGAGCGCAAACCGTTCTTCCACGTGCTGCCCGGCACGCGCGCGCTCTCGGTGTCGACGGCGGGGTGTCCCATCGAGTGCAAGTTCTGCGAGGTCTGGGACACCGCGCTCGTGTCTCCCGAGGAGGTCTTCGCCTACGACCTGCCGCCCGAGGAGCTCGTCGAGCACGCCCTGGAGGCCGGGGCATCGTCGCTGAGCTACGCGTTCGGTGAGCCGGTGGCGTTCTTCGAGTACATGATCGACTCAGCGCGCCTGGCTCGCGAGGCGGGCCTGCGCAACCTGGTGCACACGAGCGGGTACCTCGCTGAAGAGCCGCTCGAGCTGCTCGTGGATGTGGTGGACGCGGTCAACGTCGACCTGAAGGGCTTCGACGACGCCTTCTACCGCGACATGTGCGGCGCCGAACTCGAGCCCGTCCTGCGCGCGCTCTCGCGCATCCACGCGGCCGGTGTCCACCTCGAGATCACGAACCTGGTGATCCCCACGCTGAACGACGGTTCGGAGCAACTCCGCGAGATGTGCCGCTGGATAGTGCGCGAGCTCGGTCGCGACGTACCGCTCCACTTCGCGCGCTTCTACCCGCTCTACCAGCTCGCCAACCTCCCCCCGACGCCCGTCTCGACCCTCGACCGCGCGCGTGCGGTAGCGATGGAGGAGGGGCTGCGCTACGTCTACGTGGCGCGCGTGACAGGCCACGCGGGCGAGAACACCTTCTGCCCTCACTGCGGCGAGGAGGCGATCTCCAGGATGGGCTTCATGGTCGAGAGGGTCGCCGTCGAGGAGGGTCGCTGCACGAACTGCGGCGGCGAGATCGCGGGTCGCTGGGTCTGAGCAACTGGTCGTGCGACGGGGCCGACGCGGCCGTTCAGCCGACGCGGCGGCCGCGGCCGTTCAACCGCCGCGGCGGCGGAAGACGTCGCGCTGCATGAGCGAGCGCTCGTCGAGGTTCGTGAGCCCAGCCTCCTCGGCCCAGTCCATCGCCTCCAGGAACTCCTGGTTGGTTATCGCCCGCGAGATGTCCGGGTACTCGAAGGCGCGGTGCTCGACCCGGTACTGCGCCATGATGTTCACGTAGGTCGAGGTGGAGAGCTCGTCGGCTACCCAGCGCACGAACTCGCGCGTGCCCGCAACACGGTTCGGCATCACCAGGTGGCGGATCATCAAGCCGCGAACCGCGACGCCTTGCCTGTCGGTCTCGAGCTCGCCGACCTGGCGATGCATCTCGGCGATGGCACGCTTCGCGATCTCCGGGTAGTCGGCGGCGCCCATGTACGTCTCGGCCTCGTGCGGGTCCATGAACTTCAGGTCGGGCAGGTAGATGTCGACCACCCCGTCGAGCAGGCGGATGGCCTCCAACGAGTCGTACCCGCCGGTGTTGTAGACGAGCGGGATGCGCAGGCCCCCCTGCGCCGCGATACGCGTAGCGTTGAGGATGTGCGGCACCAAGTGGGTGGGCGTGACCAGGTTGACGTTGTGGCACCCTATGCGCTGCACCTCGAGCATCAGCTCGGCCAGCTGCTCGTCGCTGATCTCGTGCCCGCGGCCTTCGTGGGCGATGGGCCAGTTCTGACAGAAGACGCAGCGCAAGCTGCAGTTCGAGAAGAAGATCGTGCCGGAGCCGAAACGCCCGACGAGCGGCAGTTCCTCCCCGAAGTGGGGATGGGCGGAGTAGACCACCACCTGCTCCGGCGAGCGGCAGATGCCGCGCTCGCCCTGCAGGCGGTTCACACCGCACTCGCGCGGGCAGACCCGACAGCTCTCGAAGAGCTCGAATGCCTGCTCCACGCGCTCGGCGAGTCGCCCCTCTTCCTCCAGTTGGAGGTACGCCGGGGTCCACGACCGCTCTGGCCCGGCCGCGGCCAGACCTGAGGCCGCGAGGGCGGCGGCGGTCCCCGCCGCCTTGCGGAGGAACGCGCGTCGCGAGCTCACCATCGTTCGATCCCAGGATAGCAGTAGGGGGACAGGTACAGTCGTCCCGCAACTTCGATCGAGCGCGAGCGTGGGTCACGCTCGGTTACACTGACGGGCGTCACAGACGGAGCCGGGCAGCGAACCCGACAGCGTGCGACGCCCGGTCGCCGCTGCCCCACCGTGCCCAAGGAGGCCGACATGCAGACTATGGACGCCATTCGCAAGAGATGCAGCCTCAAGACCCACCTGTCGAGCAGACCCGTGGATGCCGAGGACGTCCAGGCGGTGCTCCACGCCGCCACGTTGGCACCGTCGGCGCGCAACACCCAACCGTGGCGCTTCGTGGTCGTCCAGGGCAAGGAGGCGGTCGACTCCCTGGTGGACGCCGCTTTCAGCGAGAAGAGCGCGGTCATCCGCGAGGCCCCCGTCATCATCGTCGCTTGCTCCAGGCCCGCCGACGGCGCGACGGTCGAGGGCCGCGAGTACTACCTGTACGACCTCGGCTCGGCGGTACAGAACCTCCTCCTGGCCGCCACCGACCGGGGGTTGGTGACGCACCTGATCGCGAGCTTCGACGAGGACGCGCTCAAGCGAGAGCTGCGCATACCTGAAGACGTCAGGGCGGTCGTCGCCACGCCGCTCGCGCATCCCAGCACGGCGTCGTACGACGAGGCTGCGGAGGAGCGCCTGAGAGAACGCAGCCGCATGGACGTGAGCGAGTTGACGTTCCACGACGTGTGGGGTAAGCGCATCGGGCACATGTGAGCGTCGGCGCGCGGGCGGGCTGCCGCCAGGGCGCGTAGGTGGGGGAGCAAGGGCCAGGGCGCGTACGCTAGGTGTGCGATGAACCACGACGAGCTCCGCGAATGGTCGAAGCGCGCCGCCGACTGGGCGCACGAGTATCACGCCAACCTCCGCGACCGGCCGGTTCGGCCGCGCGTCGTCCCGGGCGCGACCGCCGCGCGTTTGCCGACGCATGCCCCCGAGGAGCCCGAACCGCTCGAGCGGATCGTCGCCGACTTCGAGGCGATAGTGCCGGCCGCCATGACGCACTGGCAGCACCCGCGCTTCTTCGCCTACTTCCCGGCCAACGCTGCTCCCGCCTCGATGCTGGCGGAGCAGTTAGCCAACGCGATCGCCGCGCAGGCGATGCTGTGGCAGACCTCACCCGCCGCCAGCGAGATGGAGGCGGTGATGGTCGGCTGGTTGCGCGACGCCCTGGGGCTGGCCCCGCACTTCCGCGGCACCATCCACGACACCGCCACCACCGCCACGCTCTGCGCGGTGCTGACGATGCGCGAACTGGCGACAGCCCACCAGGGGAACGAGGAGGGGCTACGCGGGCAACCGACGCTGCGGATCTACGCCTCCTCGCAGGCTCACAGCTCGATCGACAAGGCGGTGCGCTTGGCGGGCATAGGCCAGGCGAACCTTGTCAAGGTAGCCACCGACGCGCAGGACGCTCTTGACCCTGAGGCGCTCGAAGCCGCGATCCGCGCCGACCTGGACGCCGGCCACCGACCCGCCGGTGTGGTGCTCTGCACCGGCGGCACCTCCGTCGGCGCCTGCGATCCGATCGCGGCCTCCGTGGCCGTGGCCAAGTCGCACGGGCTCTACGTGCACCTGGACGCGGCCTGGGCCGGCTCCGCGATGATCTGTCCCGAGTTCCGAGGGCTGTGGGCCGGTGTCGACGGCGCCGACAGCGTGGTGGTCAACCCCCACAAGTGGCTGGGCGTGCAGTTCGACTGCTCGGTGCAGTTCCTGGCCGACCCGGTGCCGCAGGTGCGTACGCTAGGGTTGCGGCCGGATTACCTCCGCACGCTCGAGCACCCCAGCGAGGGCGAGGACGCGGTCATCGACTACAACGAGTGGACGATCCCTCTCGGACGGCGCTTCCGCGCGCTCAAGCTCTGGTTCACCCTACGCGCGTACGGTCTAGAGGGGCTGCGGCAGCGCATCCGGGACCACGTCGCCTGGGCTCGCGAGCTGGCGCAGGAGGTCGCCGCGATCCCGGGTGTCGAGGTCGTCACCCAGCCCGCGCTGTCGCTCTTCACGTTCGCCTCGAGTGCGGGTGACGAGGCCACCGAGGCGCTGCTGCGCAAGGTCAACGACGACGGCCGCATATACCTCACCCAGACGAGACACCACGGACGCTTCGTTATCCGGGTCCAGGTGGGCCAGTTCGACTGCACCCGCGACGACGTGATGAGCGTCGCGGAGGTGCTGCGCGAGCTCGCCTGAGCGATCCGCGACCGGGCACTCAATCCCCGTGGGTCACGCTCCGCGAGGCTCCACCGGCGGAGAAGGCCGCCGGCTGCGTGGCGCGCACGGCGCTTCCGATGGCCGTCAGCGCCTGGTCGAGGTCGGCGATCACGTCGTCGGGATGCTCACCACCGACGCACAGGCGGATCAGGTCGTCGGGGATGCTCGCCAGCGAGCGTCCTTCCTCGCCTTGCTGCGCGTGGGTGCTGATGGCCGGGATCGTCGCCACCGACTTGACGCGCCCCAGGTCGGTGGCGCGCCAGATGCGCTGCAGCGCGTCGAAGACCGTCCGGGCCGCCGCCGCGCCGCCCCCGACGCGGAACGCCATCAGGTGCCCGTAGCGGTTGACCGGGCTGCCGTACTGAGCGTCGTGCTCCGCGTCGACGAGGAACATGTAACGCGACGCGAGCGGGTGCAGAGCGTGCTCAGGTAACCCTAGGTAGTCGACACGCGAAACGGACTCGTGTTCCCTCAGCCAGGTGGCGACCTGATGAGCGTTGCGGCTGAACAGGTCCATCTTCGAGCGCAGCGTCCGCACGTCGGTCAGCGAGAGGATCGCCTGCATGGGGGAGAGGTTGGGGCCCAGGTCGCGGTTCGGTAACTGTTTCAAGTACGCCGCGAAGTCTGCCCTCATCCCGTCGCTGCCGAAGCGGCTGGTCAAGCCCTTGCGGGCGATCACGGCACCGGCGATGCCGAGCCCGGAGCTGGTCATGCTCTTGGTGACCGACTGCACGACTACGTCGGCCCCGTGGCGGAGCGGGCGGAGCAAGGCCGGCGTGGCGACGGTGCTGTCGACGATCAGGGGCAGCTCGTGCTGGTGAGCGAGCCGCGCGACGGCCTCCAGGTCGAAGAAGGCCTGCCCGGGGTTGGAGGGCAGCTCGCCGTAGAGGAAGCGGGTGTCGTCGTCGATGAGCGACGCCCATTCGTCGAGGTCGGTGGGATCGCGGACCCACCGGCAATCGATGCCGCGCTCCCGCATGCGGCGCACGCTGAAGAGCTGGAAGGTGCCTCCGTAGACCTGGGCAGTGGCGACGAAGTTCGGTGTCGCCGCGGGCCGCTTGGGGTCGCGGACGAGGAAGGGTTCGGTGGCGGTGTGGATGGCGGCCATGCCCGACGAGGTCGCGCAGCACCCGACATCGCCGTCGAAGCCGTAACCCTCGAGAAGCGCGAGGGTGTGCTCGAGGTAGTACACCGAGGGGTTGGCGATGCGGGCGTAGCACCAGGTCGGGATCCGGTACGACAGCGCCGCCTCCATCTCGTCGGAGTCGCGGTAGCCCTGGGAACTGCTCATGTAGACGGGCTCGATGATCGAGCCCTGGTTGAAGTCGAGCGCCTCGGCCATGGTGTAGAGGCCGTGAACGGCGATGGTGTCGAAGCGGCAACGCCGCATCGCAGCCACGTCGGCGGCGCGCCGCTCGGCGGCCTCCCCGGCGGCGGCCAGGTAGCGTCCTACGCCAGTAGATGTCGTCGGCTCGCTCATGGATCAGTCCTCCTCGGTCTCTGGGCCGGCGCGCCCAAGCGGGTAGCCCACGTCCTGCTTGGCCGTCGCCAAGACCACGAACGTCTCTTGCTTCTGGACGCCACCGATGGCGGCCAGGTCGCGGGTTATGAGTTGCCTCAGATGCTGGATGTCGCGCGTCACCACGTGCAGGACGTAGTCGTAGCGGCCAGTGACGTGAAGGCACGCGATCACCTCGTCGAGCGCGCGCACCTGGCTCTCGAAAAGTTCGATGGGACCGGTCTGGTGCCCGGACAGGTTGACCATCACGACCGCCTGCAACCCGAAGCCGAGCTCGCCAGGGTCTAGCACGGCGCGGTAACCGTGGATGACCCCCCTCGCCTCCAGGCGCCTGACGCGTTCGAGCGTGCTGGACGGCGCCAAGCCGATCTGGCGCGCCAAGTCGGCGTTGCTGATGCGACCGTTGGCCTGCAGGGCAGCCAAGATCGCGAGGTCGACGGCGTCTATGGAGGCAGACTACCGGATGATCGCGCGCTAGGCAACGGTTCGACCGATGAACGTGCGGCCGTAGGGGCGGAGGGACGGCGAAGGTTACCCGATAGGCCTTGGATGTCGAATCGACTCTGAGGCCGGCTCGGGTCGTAAGCCCGAACGCCTTGCACAGCGAATCATCAACCGATTGATGAAGATGATAGCATCAGGCTCGAGGTAAACGTCATGCGCGCAACCGTCACCATCCCGGACGAACGCCTGGAGGAGCTGGTCTCGCTTGCTGGCACCACCAACCGCACCGCCGCGGTGAACATGGCGATAGAGGCGTTCGTCCGACAGCGCAAGCGTGAGCGGCTCCTCGCCCTGGCCGGCTCCGTCGAGATCCTCGACAACGACGAGATCGAAGCGCTCGACGACGACGCTGTGACGGCGCCGCCCCGACTGGTGGGCGCGCCGAGGGAGAGAGGTGGTTGAGCGCGTACTGGTCGACACGAGTGCCTGGGTCGACTACTTCCGCGGAAACGAGCCACTGCGCACGTTGGTAAGCGAACTGATACTCGCCGACGCCGCACTGCGCTGTGGGCCGGTCGAGCTCGAGCTCCGAAGAGGGCTGCGGGGCAGACAAGCTGGGCACGTCTTGCGCGTGTGGTACGGACTCGAGCTGCTGGTTACGGACGAACTCGACTTCGCCTCGGCCGGAGACCTGCTCCGAGAGTTGAGCGAGGCTGGAGCAAGCATCCCCAGTCTCGACGCGTTGATCGCTTCGCTCGCACTGCGGCACGAGGTGCAGCTCTTGGCGTCCGATCGCCACTTCGACGTCGTGCCCGGACTGCTCCGTTACCCCGTGACCGCCTGAGGCTGACGCGTCAAACGGCGGCCAGGACCTCCACCTCGCGCGCCTCCCGACCAGCGTGTACAGTGCATCGATCATGCGAATCGCCATCGTCACCGACCGCGGTTGCGACATGCCTCTGGAGGAGCAGCGAAGCCTTGGGATCACAATGGTCCCCCTCGTCGTTCGTTTCGGTGACGAGGTCATCCTGGACGACGGCACCCTGGGGCCCGAAGAGTTCTGGGGCCGCGTCGCTGTCGGCCCCCCTTACCCCGAGACGTCGCAACCGTCACCGGGGATGTTCGAGGAAGCCTTCGCTCCCCTCGTCGAGGCAGGTAAGCACGTCTTGTGCCCGCTGATCTCCGGGAAACTGAGCGGCACGTTCAACGCCGCGCGGGTCGCCGCCGAGCGCTTCGCCGGTAAGGTCACCGTCTTCGATACCCGCTCTCTGTCGCTTGGTCAGGCGATGCACGTGCGGCACGCAGCCGAGGCGCTTCGCCAAGGTCTGAGCATCGACGTCATCGCGCGGGCCATGGAGGAGATGCGTGAGCGCACCCACCTCTTCATACTCCTCGACACCGTCGACTTCCTGCGCCGCGGTGGGCGCGCCGCCAGGGTGCTTCCGGCGTTGAAGCGCGTGGTTCGCGCGCTGCGCGTCAAGGTGCTACTGCGCCTGGCCGAAGGCGAGCTTCAGGTCATGGGAGCGGTGCGCTCGCGGGCCAAGGGTGTCGCGCGTTTGGTCGAGGAGATCGCCAAGCTCGGTGCGATCGAGTCTCTGGGTGTGGGGCACACGCGGCGGCCAGACGAGGCGGTGGAGCTCGCAGGGACGATCGCCGAGCGC
>SKSV01000018.1 GCA_007122815.1 Trueperaceae bacterium
CCGCCCGTGGAGCGCCTCGTGGAACGGCGCCCCGGTGACGTTCTCCACGATCAGACCAAGCAGGTGGTAGTTGGTGTCGGTGTAGTGGTGCCGCTGGCCCGGTCTCGCCTTTGGCCGCAGGTGCTCCTTCCCCCACAACACCGCCTCGCGCGGCGTGAACTCCAGAGTGGGGTCATCTCCCATACGCTTCAGCAGCGGCCAGAAGCAGTCCGCCAGACCCGAGGACTGGTTGAGAAGGTGACGAACCTGGATCTCGTGCGAGAGGTCCTTACCGCGGTACACGTGCAGGCCGCGCATGAGCTCGTCATCGAGGTAGGTTGTTATGGGCGCGTCGAACGACAGCTCACCCGCTTCGTGGAGCAACCCGATCACGGTGGCCGTGAACAGCTTGCCCACGCTAGCGAGGTGCAACGGCTGCCGGACGGTGGCCGGAACCTCGTCCGTCGCCCCCTCAGCAACGCGCAACTCGACCTCGCGCCTGTCCGACTGTACGAGGAGGTGCGCGCTCTTGACGTCCCGGTCTCCCTGCGCCTGCCGCCTGAAGGCTTCTTCGATAGTCGACTGCAACGTGTTGCTCACCGTGACCTCCATACCCGGCGGCGTCAGGGTCGCCGCCAGCCGACGCACACCACAACGGCCCCGGCACCGCGCCAGTCGTCGCCAGCGTCGCAAGGAGTTGGCACGGCGCTTAGGCCCCTGCTGTCCCATCTCGGCCGGCTCCGCGCCGTCCTGTACGATGCTCGATCGTCACACGTGTGCGGCCCGCTGTCAACGAACCCGCCAGATCGGTCCTGAACCCGTGACGGCGCCAGCTGGGCGTCGCAGGCGAGGCGGCGACCGTCACCACCATGGAGCGTGCCCGTAAACTGCGTTCACGATGGCCATCCGTGCCCTAGCCTTCGACGCCGATGGCGTGCTGGTGCGCGCGGGCGTCTTCAGTGAGCTGCTGGAGCGCGAACACGGGGTGGCTCCCGCTGCGATCTCGGCCTTCTTCGAGGGTCCCTTCGTGGACTGCGTGCTGGGCCGCCGCGACCTCGAGGAAGCCATCGCCCCGTTCCTCACCGAGTGGGGCTGGCAAGCCACCGTCCAGGACTGCCTCCAGACGTGGTTCGAGGCCGACTCGGTGACGGACGACAGGGTCCTGGAGGCGGTAGCGGAGGTCAGGGCCGCCGGGTTGGCCTGCTACCTCGTCAGCAACCAGGAGCGGCACCGCGCCGCCTACCTGGAGGAGGTGCTCGGCTTCGGCGCCCGCTTCGACGGCCTCTTCTACTCCTCTCGGATCGGCGCGAGGAAGCCCCAAGCGGCGTTCTTCGAGCACGTCGTGTCGCACGTCGGCGTGGCCCCGAGCGAGATCCTGCTCATCGATGATCACCCTGCCAACGTGGAGGGCGCCAGGTCACTAGGGTGGCACGCCGCGCTGTTCAGCTGGGGTGATGACGTGCGGCAGCTCCTGCGCGATCACGGCGTTCACCTGAGCGACGCCTGACCGAAGCTCGTCAGCGGCTCGCTTCATGGCGTCCATCGAGCGACGACTTGCGCACTCGACGCGGCAGCGCTAATCTTCCACTTCCAGCCGAGATCGGCGGAGAGGTGCACCGAACCCGCGCGTGGGGGCTCAGCTGCACGGCCTCGCCGCAGCCGAGCCGCCATAGGGGAGCAAAGGCATGGTGGTGGGCATGCTGGCTCGCGAAGGGAACGAACGTCTGATACGTCGCTTCTTCGATGCCTTCGTACGCGGTGACAGGGAGCAGGCGGTCGCGTACTTCACCGAGGACGCGGTGTTCTCGTATCCCGGACCCGGCGCCCTGCACGGCGAATGGCGGGGCCGGGGTGGCATCTTGGAGTTCTGGGCCGCCCAGGACTTCTTCTCCGGCAGCCTCTCGAGTTGAGCATGCGCAGGAGGAGCCGATGACGACGGGGGCCGATCAACCGACCCTGACTTACGTGACCTCCAGGGACGGCACGGAGATCGCCTACTGGACTAGCGGTGACGGCCCGCCACTGGTCCTGGTCCACGGGGCGGCCGGAGACCACACCCGCTGGCGCCCTCTGCTCCCACACCTGGAGCCGCAGACAACCGTCCACGCCATGGACCGGCGTGGCCGCGGAGCCAGCGGTGACGCCTCGGAGTACGACCTGGAGCGCGAGTACGAGGACGTCGCTGCCGTCATAGACGCGGTGGCGCGAGCCTCGGGGAGCAGGGTCGACGTGTACGGCCACTCCTACGGTGGCGCCTGCGCGTTCGGCGCCGCGCCGCTCACCCGGAACATCCACCGGCTCGTGCTGTACGAGGGGTGGCCATCGGTCCGCCCCGAGTCCCACGCCCTCCCGGCCGGGGTCGAGGAACGCATGGAAAGGGCGTTGGCCGAGGGTGATCGCGAGGAGGTGGTCATCACGCTGATGCGGGACGGCCTGGCGTTCTCGGAAGAGGAGCTCGCTACCTTCAGAGCCGCGCCTTCCTGGGTCGGGCGCGTCGCCGCCGCACACACGCTCCCTCGCGAACTCCGGGCGGCGCGCACGGTACGACTCGATCCCGAGCGGGCAAGCGGGATCTCCGTCCCGGTCCTCTTGATCACGGGCGAGCTCAGCACCGACCCTGCCAGGGCCGACGTCGAGCACGTTGCGAAGGCTCTGCCGAACGCCCGTACGCTGGTGCTGCCGGGCCAGCAGCACGTCGCTGACGCGATGATCCCGGAAGCCTTCGCCGCGCACGTGCTGGCCTTCTTGCGAGAGGAGAGCTGAGCACCACGCCGACCGCCGCCACGAGCCGGTTGGTACACTCTCAGCGTGATCCCGCGGCTGGCGCGGTACGTGCTCCGCGAGGCAGCCGGGTTGTACGTCTTCGGCGCCGCGAGCCTGTGCCTCCTACTCTCCATCGACCTGCTCAGCGTTCTCGCGCGCTTCCTCGTCGAGCAAGGCGCCAGCTGGGCGTCGATCGGCCGGCTGCTGCTCTTCAAGCTCCCCTGGTTCTTGCACCTCACGCTTCCCGTCGCCGTCGTCTTCGCGATCCTGCTGGTGTGCGGCCGGCTCGCCAAGGACGCCGAGCTCCGCGCCGCGTACGCCGGCGCGGTACCGCCCGCTGCGCTGCTGGCACCGCTGGTGGCTGGGGGCCTGCTCGTGTCGGCGCTGGCGCTGGTGAACAACGGTTGGCTCGAACCGATCGGCGAGGCCGCCTACCAGGCCGAGATCCAGGGCTTCCTCTACGTGCGGCCGCCGGCCGCGACCCAGACCGACGCCGCCTTCGTGGTGCCCGACCAGGGGGTCTTCGCGGCCGCGCGGGTCCGCGCGGAGCGCGACGCCAGCGAGCGCGCGGAGTTGCTCGGCGTGCTGGCGGTGCTGGACGACGGCACCATCGTGAGCGCCGTGCGCGGCACCTGGGACTCGAGCAGCCGGACCTGGGAGCTCGAGGACGTCGAGCGCGTGCCGCCGGGGGGTGAGAGGGAGCGTCTGCCGCAGCTGACGCTGCCGTTCGAGCTCGAGGCGACACCCGAGGAGACGCTCGCGCGGCCGCTGCAGCAGACGCTGACGGAGTTGAGCAGGCGCGTCCAAGCGGCTGAGGCGGTAGGAGCGGACGCGGCGGCTCCGCGCTTCGAGATGCACCGGCGGGTGGCCGACGCATCGAGCGCGGCGGTGTTCGCCCTCGTCGCTGGGGCTCTGGGCCTGCGCGTGCGCGGTCGCGGCGGCGGCTTCGGCTGGACCATCGCGTTGCTGGTCACCTTCTGGGCCGCCTGGACTCTGACTGGTGGCATGTTCGAGAGCGGCGTCCTCAGCCCGGCGGTGGCTGCCTGGTCGACGCCGGCCTTGGTGGCGGCCATCGGCGTGGTGCTCGCCTGGAGGGTGACTCACCGGTGAGTCGCTTCGGCTGGGCGTTGGCGCGCGAGATCGGGCCGCTGTACCTGGCGGGGATCTCCGTGCTGTTGGTGCTGCTGCTGGCATCGTTCTTGCTGGGGGTGCTGGCGGACGTGCTGGCGCGCGGGGTGCCTCTTGCGCTCGTGGCGGCGTTCCTGCTCGCGAAGCTGCCATCGGCTGCTTCCGCCGGGCTACCCCTCGCGCTCCTGTTCGCGGCACTCCTCGCGCTCACGCGTGCCAGCCAGGACGGCGAGCTGAAGGCCGCGTTGCTGCTCGGGCTCACGCCCGCTCGCTACCTCAAGCCGCTCCTGGCGATCGGTCTCGCGGTGGCGCTCGTCACCGCCGTGAACAACGAGCTGCTGGTCCCTTGGGCCGAGCAGCGGGCGCAGGAGGTGCAGCGCGAGATCCTGCTGCGCTCCCCAGAGACGGTGGTGCAGACCGGCAGCTTCTTCCAGGACGCGCTAGGGCGTAGCATCTTCATCGAGGGGGTCGACGCTGAAGGCAACCTTGTCGGCATCACCGTGATCACCCCCGGAGGCGCGCAAGGGCCCCGGCAGTTGATACGGGCCGAGCGCGGCCGACCCGACCCGGTGGCTGGCGTCTGGTGGCTCGACGAGCTCACGTACCGCACGTTCCGCCGCAGCCGCACCGTGCTCGAGGCGAGCGCCGCAAGCGCCATGTTGCCCGTGCGGGGTTTGACGGCGGCCACCCCAGCAGCGGCGGACCTGGTCACGCTTCCGCTGCCTGAGCTGCTCGCGCGGGCCCGCGACGCCCCTGGTGAGGCGTCCGCGGAGTGGACGGCGCTTCACCGCAAGGCTGCCGAACCTCTCGCGGCCGTCGCTTTCGCGGCCTTCGCGCTGGCGGTGGCGCTCGCGAGCTTC
>SKSV01000209.1 GCA_007122815.1 Trueperaceae bacterium
ACCTGGAGGGCTATCGGGTACCGTCGACGGTCTTCACGATGCTGCTGATGTTCGTGGGCGGCAGCCCTGGCTCCACGGCGGGTGGCGTGAAGACCACGACCTTCGCGGTCCTCGTGCTCGTGGCGGTGGCGGCCGCGCGGGGTCGCGGTCGTGTCACCGCACTCGGGCGGACCATCGACCCGTCCACCGTCACGAAGGCCGCCGCCCTGGCTACCTTGGGAGCGCTCGTGATCGTCGCGGCGATCACCGTCCTGACCCTCACCGACCCGGGGCTTCCCGCTCTGGCGGTGATCTTCGAGAGCGTGTCGGCCTTCGGCACCGTGGGGTTGTCGTTGGGGGTGACGTCCGAGTTCAGCGCCGCTGGAAAGCTCGTGCTGGTGGCGCTCATGTTCGTGGGGCGGGTAGGCTTGCTCACGGTGGCACTGGCGCTGGCCGCCGATGACACCCGCCCAGCGGCGCGCTACCCGCGCGAGGACGTGATCGTCGGATGAACGCCGCTCGAAACCCCTTGGAGGGAGATCGCAGTGCATGCAAAGGCGTTCCTCATCGTCGGTGCAGGTCGCTTCGGTAGCGCCGTAGCCGAGACCCTCTACCGCTCCGGGCACGAAGTGGTGGTCGTGGACCACGACGAATCGGTCGTGCAGCGAGTCATGACCAGCGCCACCAAGGCACTCGTCGCGGACGGCACGGACGAACGCGCGCTACGTGATCTGGGAGCCTCGAACTTCGATGCGGTGGTGATCGCGATCGGCGACCACCTCGAGGCAAGCGTGCTGGCCACGGCCGCGGCCAAGGACGCCGGCGCTCGCAGGGTCGTCGCCAAGGCTCCTTCGGCGCTGGCCGAACGCATATTGCTTCGCGTCGGCGCAGACGAGGTCGTTCGCCCCGAACGCGACATGGGCGTTCGCTTGGCTCAGCACCTCGTCACGCCAAGCCTGGTGGACGCATTCGAGCTAGGAGAGGCCTACGGAGTGATGGAGGTTGAGGCGACCGCGGAGCTCAGCGGGCGTCTCGCCAAAGTGAGGTTGCCCAACCGCTTCGGCGTGCAGGTAATCGCCATAGCCAGGTCGGGGAAGCTCAAGGTCAGCCCCGGAGCGGACGACGAAGTGGCTCCCGGGGATCGGCTCGTCCTGGTGGGGCCCAACGAGGCGATCGCCCGCCTACGGGACCACCTCTCCGATTGACGAACAGGGTTAGGGGAGGCTTCGCGCGGGTCGTCTCCAGCGCCGCTCAGCGCAGCGCGTGCCGGGCCGGGCGTCGCCACCAGGCGCGTGTGAAGATCACGAAGACGGTGACCACCTCGAGCCGGCCCGCGATCATCGCGAACGTCAACCACGCCTTCGCCACCTCGTGGAGGTCGGTGTAGCTGGCCATGGGCCCGACGCCTCCGAAGCCTGGGCCGATGTTCCCCAAGGTAGCCAACGCCGCCGAGAACGCCGTCACCTCGTCACTTCCGAGGAGGACCAGACCAACGGTCGTGCACACCAGCAGGGTCACGTAGAGCGTGATGAAGGCCGAGACCGCCCGCACCACGTCGTTCGGGACCAAGCGCTGGCCGAGCCGCAGGGGCAGCACCGCGCGAGGATGCATCGTGTGGCGCACCTCACGGCCGGCGACCTTCGTCAGGATCAACCAACGCACCACCTTCACCCCGCCGGCCGCCGACCCGGCCGAGCCACCGATCAGCATCATCATCACCAGCAGACCGTGAGTGTCCGCCGACCAGGCCGCGAAGTCTGCCGAGGCGTAACCGGTGCTGGTGGTTATCGAGAAGGCCTGGAAGAACCCGTGCCTCAGCGCCTCGCTCCAGCCGTACTGGCTGGCCAGCAGCGCCGAGAGGCTGACGGCGCCGACGACCAGCACGGACGCGTAAGCGCGGAACTCGGGATCCCGCCAGAGCGCCCAGGGTCGCCCTACCACCGCTCGGTACACCAGCGCGAAGTTCGCGCCGGCGAACGCCATGAACACCACCGCTACCCAGCTCATGCTCGGCGGGTAGTCCTGGAACGAGCGCGCCGCCGGCGAGAAGCCACCCGCGGAGAGCGTGGTGAGGGAGTTCGCTACGGCATCGAACGGCTCCATGCCAGCCAGCGCGTAGGCAAACGCGCAAGCGGCGGTCAGGGCACCGTAGACGCCCAGGATCGCTACCGCCGTGGTGCGCAAGCGTGGCAAGAGGCGCTCCTGCTGCGGTCCGGGCGCCTCGGTGGTGAAGAGCTGGCGGCCGGCGATGGCGAGTTGCGGGAAGGTCGCGATGAACAGCACGATGATGCCGATCCCACCGATCCACTGCGTCAGGCCACGCCAGAGGAAGAGGGTGCGCGACACCGCACCGAAGTCCGTGAGCATCGTGGCGCCGGTGGTGGTGAAGCCCGATGCGGACTCGAAGAGCGCGTCCAGGGGTGCCAGGGGGCCGGCGACCGCGAAGGGTACGGCGCCGACGAGAGGAACGAACGTCCAGGTCAGGACTACGCTCAGCAGGGCTTCACGGCGCGTCGGCTCGTGACCAGGGCGCCCCACGTGACGGAGCGCTGCGCCGAGTCCCGCTGCGATCAGCGCTCCGCTGAAGAAGCCTTGCCAGGGTTCGCCCACCGCACGCGCGCCAAGCGCGAACGCCGCCAGCAGAAGCGCGAGGGTCAAGTTCGCGACGCCTAGGAGATGGGTGGCGTAACGGCCACGGTGCCGGCCAATCATGAGGGCTCGTCGAGGAGAGGACCGCGCCGGGTCGATTCGCTCAGCGCCGCCGCGCCGCCGCGTCCCCGCCCTTCGCGCCGTGGTAGGCGCCAGGAGCGCATAGTGAACAGCACGAAGACCGTGACGATCTCCAGGCGCCCGGCGAACATGTTGAAGATCAGCACGCCGCGCCCTAGCGCTGGCAGGTCGCCGTACGAGGCCATGGGACCTACGTTGCCCAGACCTGGTCCCACGTTCCCGACGGTGGCGGCGGCAGCGCTGAAGGCCGACAAGAAGTCCTGGCCCAGGTAGACGAGCAGCGTTGCCGAAGCCGTGACCAAGCCGGCGTACAGCATCAGGAACGCGCCGACGGCCTTCAGCACGTCGTCCGGGATGGCACGGCGGCCTACCTGGAGCGGCAGGATCGCACGCGGGTGCAGCGCCCGCCTCACCTCACGCACGGTGTGAGCACCGATGATCAGCCAGCGCATCACCTTGATCCCGCCGGCGGCCGAGCCTGCCGAGCCGCCCACGAACATCAGCAGCAGCAGCGTCATTCGCGCCCGGTCGGGCCAGGCGTCGAAGTCGGCGGAGGCGTAGCCGGTGGTCGTGAGGATGGAGACCGTCTGGAAGAAGCCGTGACGTAGAGCCTCACCGCGGTCGTAAGTGCCTACGAGGTGCAGCGAGAGGAGCGATCCGGCGAGCAGCACGATCGCACCGTACGTGCGCAGCTCGGGATCGCGCGCCAGGTCGCGGGGGCGCCCCAGGAACGCGCGGAACAGCAGCGCGAAGTTGACCGCCGCCAGCGTCATGAAGGTTATGGCCACCCAATCGACCGCCATGCCGTACGCCTCGTATGAGCGCGCCTCGGGCGAGAAGCCCGCTGCGGCGACAGTGGTGAAGGCGTGCGCCACCGCCTCGTACGGCGCCATTCCTGCCAGCGCGTAGGCGAAGGCGCAGGTGGCGGAGAGTGCCACGTACACGCTCAGTACGGCCAGGGCGGTGGTGCGCAGGCGCGGTGAGAGGCGCTCCTCGGTCGGTCCGGGCAGCTCGGCGTGGAAGATCTGGCGGCCGGCTATCGCCAGCTGCGGGAAGACCGCCACGAACGCCACCACGATGCCGATTCCACCCACCCACTGGGTGAAGGCTCGCCACATGAAGAGCGCCGTGGACAAGGCAGCGAAGTCGGTGATGGCGGTCGCGCCGGTGGCGGTGAAGCCCGACATGGACTCGAACAGCGCGTTCAGTGGCGTCATGCCCGCGCCCAGCACGTAGGGCAGGACCCCCACCAAGGGCACGACGGACCACAGCAGCAACACGGAGAGCAGCGCCTCGCGGCGGCTGGGGTCGGGCCCGAAGCGGCCCACCCAGCGCAGCGGCATCCCGAGCACGAAGGCGAGCGTGGCCGTCAGCAGGAAAGGCGCTACCGGGTCGTCGAGGATCGCGGCGTACAGCGCGAACCCGACGAGCGCCAGCGCCATCGTGAGGAGGCCCATCCCGACGACGTAGGGAGCGAAGCGCCCGCGCCGGCCGCGCGGCATGTCAGAAGGTGTCGCCGGCAGCGTGCCGGTCCAGCCAAGCCTCTACCGCGGCGATGTTGTCGGGGGTGGTAATCAGGAAGAGGTGATCGCCGGGGTGGATCACGGTGTCGCCGCTCGGCACGATGGCGCGGTTCTGGCGCACGATGGCGCCGATCAGCGCTCGCTTGGGCGAGCCGAGCTCGTGCACCTTGCCCGGCTTCGCGTTCACGGGGAAGGTGATCTCCATCACCTCGGCGCGGTCTTCGATCGAGGCGAGGTGGTCGACCTCGTCGAGGTGCAGCCAGTTGAGAACCTCCTGCACCGCGGCGGTTCGGGGGGTGAGCGGCGCGTCGATGCCGACGCGCTCGAACAGCCGTCGGTTGCGCGCGTGACCAACCCTGGTGATCACCTTCGGCACGCCCAACTGCTTGACGAGCAGCGAGACGAGCAGGTTCGTCGCGTCGTCAGCGGTGACTGCCACCACCACGTCGGAGTCCTCCACCCGCTCCTGCTCCAGCA
>SKSV01000047.1 GCA_007122815.1 Trueperaceae bacterium
GCCTTCATCTGCTCGCGCAGGTAGTACTCGCGCTGGTTGGCGTCCATCTGCTGCTTGACGCGGGCGCTGATCTGCTTCTCGGTGTCGAAGCGCTCGAGGTCGCGCGAGAGGAAGCCGAGCACCAGCTCGAGGCGCGGCACCGGGTCGGCCTGCTCGAGCACGGCCTGCTTGTCGGCCGGCTCCCAGGTGGCGTACTTGGCGATCACGTCTGCGAGCGGCCCGGGCTCCTTCAGGCTCTTGAGGTTCTCCAGGTGGAACGAGTCGAGCCGGAGGTTCTTGTTGTGCTGGGCGTAGTCGCTGAAGATGCTCTTGACCTGGTCGACCACCGCCGCGACGTCGGCGCTGGCGCGCCCCGAGGCGGGTTCGGCGATTGTGCTCACCCGCGCGCGCAGGGCGCCGCCGGGGAGGTACTCCTCGATGCGGGCGCGCTCGCGCCCCTCCACGAGCACCTGCAAGGTGTCGTCGGGCAGGCGGATGACCTGCTTCACGACGCACATGGTGCCGACGTCGTAGAGCTGTTCGGGGTCGGGATCGTCGACCCTTGGCTCGCGCTGTACCACCAGCAGCACGCGGTTGTCGCCCGCCTGGGCGTCCTCGAGCGCGCGTTTCGACTTCGGGCGGCCGACGTCTACGTTCTCGAGCGTGCGAGGAAGCACGACCTGAGTGCGCAGCGCGATTACGGGAAGCTCCCAATCCATGAGTCAGTCAACACCAGCGGTAGCGAGCGAGAGGTAAGGTATCTGACGGTCGCCCCAGAAGTCTCGAGCGTCTGCCCGTATCGGGTTGTCGAGGGCCGTGGTGTGCCGCGGCTCAACCCCTGCGTCGTTCGCCGGTTGCGCTCAGCGCGTCGCGAAGGAGGCGCGCTCGTCCCTCGACGCCGCCCAAGCCGAGCCCCCGTGCCCGTTCCACGAGCTGCTCGGCGCGCGCATCGTCACCAGCGAGCACGGCGCTGTCGGTCTGGAGTTGCAGGAACTGGGGCTCGCAGTCTGCGAGCCGCCAGCCGGATGCCAGGTGAGTGGCGCGGCGCGCGGCCCGTTCGCGTGGCAGCCGCTGCGTGCGGACGCCCACCACCAGCGACACCCAGTGCGCTCGCGCGGAGCGGCTCCAGGCCGACACCGGGTATGCGGCCGCAGGTGCGTGCCCCCAGCGGGTGCCGGAGCGCTCGATTGCGCGCGCCACCTGGCTGGCGGCCTTGCGGGGTGCGGCGTAGAGCGCGTGGAGGGTGGCCATGCCGAGGAGCGCGTCGATCGCCGCGGGATGCCCAGGCTGCCACTCCGTCTGACCGAGCGCCTCACCGAACAGGGGTAGGGCGGCTCGCAGCTCGCCGGCTCTCAGCGCCGCCTGGCCCGCGGCGAGGGCCAGCCGGTGGCGCTCTAGCCAGGGTGTGGCCGCCTCAGCCAGCGTGTCTCTGCCGAGCCGCTCGCGCTCGAGCGCGGCAGCGCGGTCGCCGCGCCATCCCGCCAGGCTCACGCCCAGCGTCCAGGTCCCGGTGTCGCCCGGCTCCTCCTGGCTGAGCGCCTGCCACGCGTCTTCGGCGCCACCGACGTCACCTGCGGCTAGCGCCCGCCTCACGGGGTCGGCGGCCAGCGCGCTCAGCGCGCCCACCAGCGCAGCTCGCCGTCCTCCACGCGCACGTCGCACTCGCCGGCGACGCGCATCGCCGCGAGGTAGGCGCTCACGGTGGTGTGGTTCAGGTGCCAGCGCGGTATGTCGTCGCTGGGTGCGGAGAGCGTGGCCGACACGTCGCGGAGCACCTCAGGGGTGGTGAGTCCACGGGCGGCACGCCTGCCGAGCACCTCGCCCAGCGCCTGACGAGCCGCGTCGATGGCGTCCACGGTCGCTCGCGCAAGCTCGTTCGGGGTGTCGGGCTCGCCGTGCCCGGGCACCGCCAAGCGGGCGCGGTCTTCGCCGACGCGCTTGGCCGATTCCCGCTGTGCGCGCACGTCGTGGGCGAAGAGCAGCGGGTGGCGTCTCACCACGGTGCTCGCGAACACCGCGTCGGCCGCGACCAGCACGTCGTCGACGCGCAGCGCGAGCTGCCGGTGGGCGTGGCCGTCGAGCGCGAGCAGCTCGAGCTGCAGGCCCACGAGCTCGATCGGCCCGGCCTCCACCACGCGATCCACCCTGCTCGGCTCGGCCTGGAGGAAGCGGCCGGTCAGCTCCTCGAGCGGCGAGGCGCCGTGGAAGAGGTAGATCGGCTCCAGCACGGGTGCGCGCATCAGCTCCGCCTCCACCGGCGGCGCTAGCACGCTCACGTCGGCACGCCTCAGGATCTCGGCGTGACCCCCGAAGTGATCGGCGTGAGCGTGGGTCGTCAGGATGGTCTCGAGGTGCCAGCCGCGCTCCCGGATGCCGCGGAGCAGCCGCTTGCCGCTGTCTCGGTCGGGTCCGCTGTCGACGATGACGGCCCGCGATCCGTGCTCGAGCACGACCGCGTTGACGCCGCCCGGGACGAGCCAGCAGTGTTCCGAGAGTTGTCGCCAGGGTGCGGGCATGGGCGGAGGTTACCCGACGCTCGCGCGCTCGATGGTCGCCACGTAGAAGCCGTCCAGGCCGTCCTCGGGCAGGAGGAAGCGCTCGCGCCGCGCGACCAACGTGTGCTCGCGAGCCAGAGGCTCGCGAGCGAGCAGCGCAGCGACGTTGTCCGGCCCTTCCTCGCGCGTCAGCGCGCAGACCGCGTAGACGAGGCGGCCCCCCGGCGCGAGGCAGGCTGCAGCGGTGCGCAGGAGTTGCGCTTGCAGCTCGGCGAGACGGGCGACCGCCGCGGGGGTGAGGCGGCGCGCGATCTCGGGGTGGGTGCGCAGCGTGCCCGTGCCGCTGCAGGGGGCGTCGAGCAGGACCACGGGTGCTGGGTCGAGGGGAGGCGCGGTGGTGAGGTCCCACTGCAGGCGCTCGAACTCCACGCCCAGGCGCTCGGCGTTGCGGGCCGCGGCGCGCAGCTTGCCGGCGTCGCGCTCGACGCTGGTGACGTGGGCACCAGCCGCGGCCAGAGCCGCGGCCTTGACGCCGTTGCCGCCGCACAGGTCCAGCACTCGCAGCCCTGCGACCTCGCCGCACGCGTGCACCACGGCCAGTGAGGAGGGGTTCTGGGGTTGCACCAGCCCGGTTCGGTAGGCCTCGAGGTCTCGCAGCGGCTTCGGTGAGCGGACCCTCAAGCTGCCGCTCACTGGTCCGGGGTGGACCTCGACCGCTTCGGCGCGCAGGCGCTCGGTCGCTGGCTCCGGGTCGCTGGCGCTGAGCCACAGCGGCTCTGGCCGGAGCATGCCGGCGGCGGCCCGCTCGGCGGCTGCCGGGCCGAGGGCGGCGACGAAGCGCTCGAAGAGCCACGGCGGGAGGCTCCCCTCGCCGGGCGGGCTCGGGAGGTCTTCGGGCCGCAAGCGGCGCAGCACGGCGTTGACGAGCTTCGCGAGGCCTCTCTGGCGGGAGGGTCCGCGCTTGACGACCTCCACCCAGGCATGCACCGCGGCGTGGGCGGGGGTACCGCGCACCAGCAGCTCGTAAGCGCCGGCCAGGAGCGCGAGGCGCACGCGCTCGGGCAGCTTCTCCGGGGCGCTGAGCCTGGGCGCGAGGGCGGAGTTCAGCAGGCGTTCGTGGCGCAGCGTGCCGTAGCAGAGGTCGGTGACGAAGGCGCGGGACTCGCGCGCCTCGAGCTCGCGCAGCGCGGCGTCGAGCGCGGGTGCGAGGTAGCGTCCGCCGAGCGTGACGTCGCTCAACAGCTGCAGAGTGAGCTCGCGCGCCGGATCGCCGCCGGTGCCGCCGGTGCTCCCGGCGCCGTTGGTGCCCCCGGTGCCGCCGGTGCTCCCGACACCGCCCGGGCTCGCGCCCGCGCAGGCACCGCCGTGTCTGCTACCGCGACCCCGTTTCAGCTCGGGCTCCCGCCTCAGCGGCGGCTGAGCATGATGAAGTAGAGCAGGTACATGATCGAGGTGGCTGCGGCTGCGACGTACGTCATCGCGGCGGCGTTCAGGACCGCGCGCGAGCCGCCCTCGTCGGTGCTGGTGACCACCCCGAGCGAACGCATCTGAGCCAGTGCGCGACGCGAAGCGTCGAACTCGACCGGCAGGGTGATCAGCTGGAAGACGACGGCGGCGCCGAAGAGCACGATGCCGATGTCGAGGAGGCCTCCGGCGCCGAGCATGATGCCGAGGATCGCCAGGATGGGGCCCCACTGGCTGCCGATCATCGCAGCGGGCAGCACCGCGCTGCGCCAGCGCAACGGCGCGTAGCCCTGGGCGTGCTGAAGCGCGTGACCCACCTCGTGCGCGGCCACCGCCACGGCCGCGACGCTCGGCTGGGAGAAGTTGTGCTTCGAGAGCGCGACGACCTTCTTGGAAGGGTCGTAGTGGTCGGTGAGCTCTCCCTGGGTGGCGACGACGCGCACGTCGTTGGCCAGACCGTTGGCGCGCAGGATAGCTTGCGCCACCTGCTGGCCGGTGAGGCCGGCCGTGTTGGGGCGCTTGCTCCAGGTGCCGTAGGTGCTGCGCAGCCAGCCCTGTACCGCCAGTGAGCCGACGAACGCGATCAGACCGATGAGCAGGTAAGTGTTGGCGAACAAGATCATGGTGTGTGCCTTTCGCGCGTCGCCAGTGGCCGTTCCGGGGGTGCCGGCGTCCCACCGACGGAAGGCGTTCGCCTTCGATGCGACGCCACAAGGTTGAGTCAATGGTACTCAGGTAAGATTAGTCTTGCCTGAGCGCC
>SKSV01000408.1 GCA_007122815.1 Trueperaceae bacterium
AGCATCGGGCGCAGCGCCTCGCCCACACCGGCGCCGGCGAGGTCCTGCGAGAGCCGCTCCAGTTTGGCGGCGTGCAGTTCCTGCTCTATCTCCAACCTCAGCAGCGCGAGTTGGGCCTCACCCAGTACCAGCGGCTCGCCCGTTTCGTCGACGAGCTCCACCGCGGTCGCTGGTGCCTCCTCGTCCGGCACTGCCTCCTCTGGCGCTTCCGCCTCTGGCGCTAACTCCTCCGCGGGCACCTCGGCGAGCGCTTCAGGCAGCGGCTCTTCCGCTGGCGTCTCCGGCGGCTCCTGGACGGGTTCCGCGGCAGGCTCGACGACGGGATCGGGCGTCGGTTCCTCCACCGCTTCGGCGTCGGGCGGGGTCGGGGTGTCGGGCAGCTCGCTTGGGGCCGTCGGTGGCACCGCGGCGGAGGGCCCGGTCTCGCGGGCGCGTGCAGCGATGCCTAGTTCGGCGATCCCGTCGCGGAGGCTGCCAAGGGAGGTCGTCGCTTCTTCTACCCGTCCGTCGACCAAGGCTTCGGCGGCCTCCACGAAGGTCTGGTTCAGCGTCGCTTGCGTCCTCGGTGAGTCCTGCACCAGGAGGAACGCGCCGTAGGCGCGCGCCATGGCGCGGTAGGCGCCGCCTACGCTGGTTGGGGCTAGTTCCTGCGCCACCGCTAGACGCGTCTCGATCACGTCGGCGACGCCCGCTTCGAAGTCGAAGCGCAGGTTGGCGATGGGTTGATCAGGACCGGCGAGAGAGTCGAGGTCGGCTTGCGCCATGCCGAGATCCTGGCCCACGCGCGCCAGCCGCTGGCGTGCCAGCGGCAGGTCGCCCTCCACGGCCGCGCGTAGGGCCGAGTCGAACACAAGACGCTGGAAGCCACCCTCGAGCACGGCCGCCTGCACGGCCAGGTCGTCCTGGCTAGCGTTCCCGATCGCCACGCGAGCCCGCTCCACGACGCGTTCCAGCGCGGCAGCCAGGGGTCCGGCAGCCGCTTCACGCGAGAGCGTGAGCAGCGCGCTGAACGCGCCGTCGAGTTCCTCGCGGGCCAGGACGGCGTCGCTGGGTAGTGCGGTCACCGCTCGCTCGAGGTTCTCGATGGCGAGTCCGTAGCGTTCGAGGTACGCGTCGTCCTGTTGCGCGGTGACGACGCCGAGTAGTAGCGCCGCGAGCAGCAGCCAGCGCGCGAGCGGGAGCCTGCCCCTGTTCATCGTTCCTCCTCCAGCGCCGTGAGCGCTGCGTAGACCGCACCGAGGTTCATGTCCGGCGCGCCGCTCACCGCGAGCCATCGCGGTGGCACGGGGACGGCTATGAGCGAGCCGCCCGTGGTGGTGACGCAGAGCGAGCGCAGCTCTCCATGTCTTAGCAGTAGACTGCCACCCGCCGCGATGACGCGGCCCAGTGCGTCTGCTTCGTTCACTTCACCGCGCGTGCTGAGGGCGCGCCCCACGTCGTCGAACACTGCGGTCCCGTCGACCCCCTCGAGGACCGCCAGCGCCATCAGCACGTCCTCCGCGTCGCCGGCGAAGCGCACCCTCGCGCTCTCCGAGGCGCCGGGCGAGGCCGCGGCCGGTACCGCGGCAGGTTGCGCCGGTACCGCGGCAGGTTGCGCCGGGGCCGCGACAGGGTCGTGCAGAGATCGGGCCAGCCGCTTGAGTTCGCGTCGGAGCGTGGCTCGCGGCAGGGTATCGCGCAGGTCATGGTAGACGCGTCCCAGGAGCAGCGACGCCATCCGCTCTCCGTCGAGCTGGTCCTCGCTCAGGCCCTCCGCCTCGACGGCCCGCTCCAGCACGCGCCTGGCGGCCCTGCCCGGCAGCAGCGCGCTCAGCGCCGTACGAGCCCGCTCCATGACGGGTCCGTGTGGTGCAGCGCTCATGTGAACGCGCCATGCGGGAGCTTGGCTTCGCCATCTCGGATCATCGTACCAGCGCGCCGAACCAGCCTGCCGGCCGCTTCCCTCCTCGTCACCGAGGATAGGCTGCGAGGGACGGCGTTCGGAGTGAAAAATCCCGACGTGTCGAACTATCAGGCGTTCGCGCTGGTGTCACGTGCGGCGGCGGCGACGCCGCTGGCCACGCGTACCGCGGCGCCGTAACGCATGCGGGCGGGACCGATCAGCGTGAGGCTGCCCACGCCCGACCCCAGCGCTACCCCGCTGCGCACGCGAGCGACGGCTTCATCGAGCGCGAAACCCACCGCGTCGGGCTCGGCTACGTCAGCGCTCGGCTCCTCGACGAGTTCGACGACCAGTCTCACGAAGTCCGGGTCACGCGCCTCGGGCTCGTCGAAGAGGCGCCGGAGGCCGGCGTGAACACTGCGCCTGGAAGTGACGTCGGGCCAGGCAGAGGCGATCGCCTTCAGGGTGCGCGCGAGTTCGGGGTCGGTGTCGCGGGCCAGGCGGCGGAGCGCGTGCGGCACCTCACGCAACGGCAGCGTGAGCTGGCGCAGGTTCCGCTCTGCGACATCGAGCACCTCGTCGCCCGGAGCAGGATCGAGCGGGACCCGCAGCTCGCGGACCAGACCGTTCTCGAGCACCACGACCGCGAGCAGCGTTCGGCTCGTCACCAACGACAGATGGATCTCGACGGCGTGGAGGTGGTCGTCGGCTGGCAGGGTGACCACCACCGCGTACCCCGACAACTCGGCGGCGACGTTCGCCAACTGCTCCATCAGCCCTTCACCCGGCTGGCGCTCGAGGCGGCTGGCGAAGTGCTCGCGCGCTCTTCGCGAGAGCGGACGCGGCGGCAGGAAGCGCGCCGCGTAGCGTTTGAAGCCCAGCACCGTCGGGATACGGCCAGAGGAGGCGTGCGACTGCTGCAAGTAGCCTTCCTCGGCAAGCGCTCCGAACTCGTTGCGCACGGTCGCCGAGGAGAGAGACAGGCGCTGCGCTATACGCGCTGACGGCACGGCGCGAGCGGTCCGGATGTACGACGCGGCGACCAGATCGAGGATGCGCGCGCGGCGCTCGTTCATGTCACGAGTCTAGCACCGCCTGGTACGACTCTCCGCCGCGCGAACGCGCTCGTGCCTCACCCGTGGGATCGACGCTCCGAGATCTCCAGCACGAGGTCGAGGTGCGCGCAGTCCACGGGGGTGATGCTGAGGCGGCTACCGCGTCGCGCGACCTCCATGGTGCGCAGCTCGGGATGCGACTTGATCTCCCCCATCGTCACCATGCTCGCCAGCTCACGCACCGCACGCAGGTCGATGAGCTGCCAGCGCGGCTCGTCAGGACGGCTCTTGGGGTCGAAGTAGCGAGAGCCCTCGTCGAACTGGGTGGGGTCGGGGTACGGCTCGGAAGCCACTTCCGCCAAGCCCACCACACCCGGGGGAGTGGCGCCCGAGTGGTAGAAGAGCACGGCATCGCCGACGCGCATCTCGTCGCGCATGAAGTTCCTCGCCTGGTAGTTGCGCACGCCGTCCCAGGGTGTGGTCCGAGCGGGTGCGGCCAGCAGGTCGGCGAACGAGAACGAACCCGGCTCGGACTTGACGAGCCAACAGCGTCGCGGCACGCTTAACTCCTCTCCCAAGGGCGAACCCCGATCACTCCCACTCGATCGTCCCCGGCGGCTTGCTGGTGATGTCGTAGACGACCCTGTTCACCTCGGACACGCTGTTCACGATGCGCGTCGAGACGGTGGCCAAGAAGTCGTGAGGCAACCGTGCCCAATCGGCGGTCATGCCGTCGACGGAGGTGACTGCGCGGAGCGCGACGGTGTTGGCGTAGGTGCGGTCGTCACCCATCACTCCGACGCTGCGTAGCGGCGTCAGCACGGCCAGCGCCTGCCACGTCTTCTCGTAGAGACCGAACTCGCGCAAGGTGGACACGAACACGTCGTCGACCACGCGAAGGACCTGCAAGCGCTCCCTCGTGACCTCCCCGAGGCAGCGGATGGCCAGACCGGGCCCGGGGAAGGGGTGGCGGTCGCGAAGGTGCTTTGGCATGCCGAGCGTTTCCGCCACTTCGCGGACCTCGTCCTTGAACAGGTTGCGGAAGGGCTCGATCAGCTCGAAGCTGAGGTCGTCCGGCAGGCCCCCGACGTTGTGATGCGACTTGATCGTAGCGGCGCCGGACGCGCCGGCCGACTCGATCACGTCCGGGTACAGCGTTCCCTGCGCTAGGAAGCGGATCTCGCCGCGGCGGTCCTGCAGTTTCCGGGCTTGGTCTGCGAAGACCTCGATGAAGGCCCTCCCGATGGCCTTGCGCTTGGCCTCGGGATCGCTCACGCCTGCCAAAGCCCGCAAGAAGCGCTCGCTGGCGTCCACGACCACCAGGTCGATGCCGAGTCCGGTCAAGGCGCGTTCCACCTCCTCGACCTCACCCAGCCGCATCAGACCCGTGTCGACAAAGACCGCCACCAAGCGCTCGCCGATCGCCCGGTGGAGCAGCAGGCCCAAGGTCGAAGAGTCGACTCCGCCTGAGATTCCCAGCAGAACGCGCTCGTCGCCCACCTTCTCGCGCACCTCCCCGACCGCCTGGTCGATGATGTGCTCGCTCGTCCAATCGCGTGCCAAGCCGGCTTCGTCGAGGAAGCGTTCCAACAGCCGCAAGCCCTTCGGGGTGTGGCGGACCTCCGGATGGAACTGCAGAGCGTACAGGCGGCGGTCGGTGTCCTCCATCGCGGCCACCGGGGTGGCCGAGGTAGAGGCGCTCACCGAGAACC
>SKSV01000112.1 GCA_007122815.1 Trueperaceae bacterium
AGGGTCATCTCGATCAGGCCCTCACTTAGCGCCGGCTTGAGGTAGCGCTCGCGGAACGACGTGCGGTCCGACAGGCCGAGGTCGGCCTGTAGCGCTTGGCGCCCCATCTCGCCGTTGATCACGGCCAGCAAAGCGCCGACTTGAGGGGTGACGTGAGGGGTGACTTGAGGGGCAGCGGTGCTCACAGCGCCCTCGATCATCCGGAGCATGAACGCGATGAACGCCGCAGCGTCCGCCTGGCGGTTGCTCTCCTCCAGGGCCAGGTAGTACTCGGCCTGGTGCTCGAAGACCAGACTCTCCACTGGGATGTCGGCGAACAGCGGGTGCCAGCGCGCGAGGATCAGGCTCTGCCACAGCCGCCCCATGCGACCGTTGCCGTCGGCGAAGGGATGGACGAACTCGAACTCGTAATGGAATACCGAGCTGGCGACGAGCGGGTGGGCGTCGGTCGCAGCCAACCAGCCGAACAGGTCGGCCATCAGGTGGGGCACGCGATCAGCGGGTGGCGCCATGTGAATCACACGCTCGCCCGCCATGACGCCCGCGCCGCCGCGCCGGTAGCGGCCGGCTTCGTCCAGCAAACCGTCCATCAGGACGCGATGCGCTTCGCGCAGGTCGCTTTCCGCGTGGGGGTTCCAGCTGCCGAAGCGGTCGTAGGCGGCCAGGGCGTTCTTCACCTCTCGCACCTGGCGGGGTGGGGCGATCACGCGCTTGCCCTCGAGGACGGCGGAGACCTGCGCTTCGCTCAGGGTGTTGCCCTCGATCGCCAATGAGCCGTGCACGCTGCGGATGCGGTTGGCGCGTCGCAACCGCAGCGCCGTTGCCGGGTCGGTGAGCACCGTCAGTCGCCCGATGGTCTGGCTGATCGTGGCGACCCGGTTCAAGATCACCGGGGTGATGGTGTAGGGCGGCTCGTAGGCGCTCATGAGCTCCGTTCCGGGGGCGGGTTCGCTCGTGCGCGGGGCATCCTCGCGATGACTGGTCGCAGGTTACGACGTTCCAGGCGTGCCGCACGTGCCCTTGGGCGGTCATTAGCGTGGTGCGCGCGCCCCCCAACCGCGTCGACGGTGGGCGGGCGGCTCGCCGCGCCTCACGCGTCGATCCTGTCACCGGGCGCCATGCGTCTCGACACGAGCTTGCGTCCGAGCGCCTCGTGCGGCCCGATGCCGAACAGGCCGTGCTGGACCACCGCCTGGGCGTCGCGGGCCGCGCGCTGCAGTGGGTGCTCCTCGTGCAGCGCTCCGGCGCCACCGAGCCGGTGTGCGCGGGTGGCGACGTCCGCTGCCTGCGCCGCGGCGTGTCGAGACGCGAGCTGTACGTCGATCGACGCCGCGCTCGAGCCGGTCGGCAAGCCGTGCGAGGGCGGCACCGAGGGTGTCGGTGGCCGACTGGGCCAGCCCGACCGACACGGCCGCGAGGCTGGACGCCAGCAACGCCAGGAACGGGAACCGCGTGAGCGGCCCCTGCCGGCGCGGATCCGGCTTGCCGAGCTCGAAGATGCGCTCGGCCCGGACGAACACGTCGCTCGCCTCGACGTCGTGGCTGCCGGTCGCCAGGGTGAGGTCCTGGGCGATCTGCAGGATCCAGAGGTCGCGAACGTGCCGCTCGCGTCGAGCTTTCGTCGAAACCGGTCACCGACGTGAGTGCGGCTGGGCTGACACCGATGTCGCCGGTGATGTCAGTGTCGACCGTGGCCGAGATGCCGGCCTTCACCAAGAGGACGAAGTCACCGGCGGTACCGAGCACGGTGGGGGCCGAAGTGTCTGCCGTGCCGGCGAGGTTGCAGCTGGAAGGGACGCCGGCGAGCACGATGGCGCCGAGCCAGGTCGGCGTACCGGGCAAGTGATGTATCCGGCTCAGCTCAAGGGGTAACCGCCGCCGTTCGGGCCAACGCCTCTAGCAGGGCGGCGATGTTCGGCAGTGGCGCCTGATCGGGCGGCAACCCGTGCTCGTCGGCGACAACGGTCGGGGCGCGCCAGGTGACGAAGACTTCGCCGTCCTCGTTCTCCCACACGAGCATCCTCTGCGGAAGGTCGAGCGCGAAGGTCGGCGCGGCCCGCATGAGCGGCGTGCCGACCACGGGGTTCCCGAACAGGAACACGGTCGTGGGCAGCAGCTCCAGCCCGACGTTCTCGGCGTTGGCCGAGTGGTCGATCGTCGTCAAGAGCGTGAGCCCTTCGTCGGCGATCGCCTGCTCCAGGCGCTCGAGCGTCGTGGCGAAGTCAGCGGCGCTGGGGAGGGTCCTGATGTTCGCTAGCGGCTCCTGAGCGCCGACCGTCGTCGATGCCAGCGCGAGGAGCGCCAGAGCGGTCGCGAGGATCAAGGTGACCCTAGGCCAGCCGACGGTGCCGCGTGCATCCGTTGGATGGTTGCGAACGTTCGCCATGCGATATCTTCTCCTTCGGTGCCACGGCGCGCTTGCCAATGGGCGAAGTGCAAGCGGCGCGTCGATGCTCACCCTCGCTGCCGACCGGGCTAGCGCTGGTGATGCTGGTCACGGGCGTGAGTTCCCGCGCTCGCAGTCAGGCTCAGACCACTCGCCAACGCCCTTCGCGCGGTGCAAGCCGCACGTCGGGAGAAGGCGCGTGAGAGCTAGTAGCGGTAGGTTGCGGCGATCCCCGTGTCCGTTGGCATCCGATCGGTTGGGACTATGACGACGTCACCACCCATCTGCAGGGCCAGCATCGCAAGGTCGTCGAGCACGTCGTCCACCGTGGGGTCGTCGATGTCGGTCACGGCCATCTCGCCGGTGCCACGGTCGATGTGCCCTGGGAACTCACGGTCGGCTTCGACCAGCAGCCTGGAGACTCGGCCCTCGACGACCGCCTTGGCTACCTCACGAACATCGTCGCTGCCGAGACCCCGGGACTTGGAGCTGCCGAACTCATCGGCCAGTTCGGCCAAGCGGGCCAGGTACGTTGGTTCGACCACCTGCCAGGCGCGCTCACGAAGGTCGTCGAGGGACGAGGCGTCCGGGTGCACGTCGACGCTGTCGGCCAGCAGGAACGGGTTGTGGCTCAATCGGTGGAAGAGATCGTGGTGCTCCGGCAGCGCTGCGAGGATCAAGGGTAGCTCAGACGGACGCGAGTGGTGCTCGAGGACTCCGCGATCGACCGCGCGGAAGAAGCGCTCGGCATCGCTGTCGACCTCTTCGGCCTTCGCCCCGTGCCCGTGGTGCATGGTCGATTGCCCCTGCCCGACGCCGCCGTAGGACGCGACCGTCCGGTGGGAATCGGTCAACTCGTCCCCGAGCGCGTCGGTGATGGTTCGCGGGACGCCCTCGGCCAGGGCGACCTCGCTCATGGCGTCGCGGTTGCCCTCGAAGAGCTTCGCCTCATGCCGGCTCAGGCCGAGGACCTGGTAGCGGTCGGCCGACTGGAGGTGGCGCAGGAGGGGCTTGACGTGGAAGGTGTCGGCCACGACGGCCAACTCGGCCACTCTCCGCGGGAGCCGGTAGACGCGGAACATGCCGGGGGCGCCCAGCACGGCGAGGCCGTCGAGGGTGCAGTTCCAGAAATCGCGGTCCTCGTGCAACGCCAGGAAGGGCGCCAAGCGTTCCTGGGACTCGTTGTCGGGGTACCGCTGCTGCAGCGACAGCTCGAACTCCTTGACGAGGTTGCGGTAGCGGATTCGGTCCTGCTGGTTATCGGGATGGTGGCGATGCGTTGGCTGGTAGAGGGAGAGGCAGGGTGGTTCGCCGGCCGTGAGGAACCCTTCGGTTTGGTCGTGGCGGAGCGCGTTCATCGTGCCTCCTTGGTGCCGATCGACGGGCCAAGTGCGGATCGACGCGTTCTGCGGCGATCTACGTGCGTGCGACGGATTCGACTGGACTTCGCGCGTCGAACTCTCGTGAAGCGGCTACCGGGTTCCGGGCCTGTGCCCCTGATGGCACGATACACGCCGTCATCCGAGAATCCTGGGCAACTGAGTGGTTGGTGGTGGGCGTCGGACTCGTGAACGCACAGCGCGACGCCTGCTTAGCGCATCACAGCTCGTCGAGTGGCAGCAGCGTGAGCGCGTCGACGTGCCGTGGGCGCATCGTGCCGAAGTGGCGCCGGTCGAGGGTGGCGAGCTTCGGTTCACCGAGTCGCTCGGTGACGGCGAGGACGGCGGCGTCGACGAAGCCGATGTCGGCGTCTGCGTAGCGGTCGCAGAGCTCTCGGACGCGTCGGTAGTCGGCGGCGATGAGGTCCGCCACCTGGAATGCTCCGGCGGCGATGTCGTCGAGGACCGCGAGCCAGGTGCCGGTGCCGAGGCGGCGTTGGGTCCAGTAGTCCACCTCGACGAGGACCGGCGTGGGCACGACGAGCGGCTCGTCGGCGCTCTCGAGGAGCTTCCGGCAGGCGGCGTGGTCGGCGTCGCTGCGATCGAGCGCGGCGTAGAGCGGGCCGGTGTCGAGGATCAGCGCCATGGGGGCGGTTCGGGTCGGTCGTCGGACGTTTGGCGGGCCGTGTTGCTGTGGCCCGAGGCGCCGATGCCGAGGCTGCGTGGCGCGGGTCGATGCGCCGCGAGTTTCTCCTCCAGCGCCTCTCGCACAAGTTCGGCCATGGAGATGCGGCGTTCGGTAGCCGCTGCGCGCGCTCGCTCCAAGAGAGGGCCAGGGATCGAGAGGGTGGTGCGTTCCACGACATCATGATAGCGCATC
>SKSV01000401.1 GCA_007122815.1 Trueperaceae bacterium
GAGATCGAGCTCTTCGACGACGAGAAGGCATACCTGTCGCAGTCCGGCCAGCTGTACGCCGAGTCGGGTGCTCTCGCCCTGGGTGCCGTCTACACGTTCGGGCCGACGTTCAGAGCCGAGAAGAGCAAGACACGCCGGCACCTGCTCGAGTTCTGGATGGTCGAGCCCGAGGTCGCGTTCTTGGAGCACGAGGGGAACCTCGAACTCCAAGAGGAGCTCGTCCGATACCTCGTAGCCAGGGTCCTGGAGCACCGCAGCCGCGAGCTCGAGTCGCTCGGCCGCGACCCGCGGCTGCTGGAACCGAGCGCGGAAGGCGGCTTCCCGCGACTCACCTACGACGAGGCGTTGGCCGCGCTCGCGGAGGCCGGGGAGCAGCTCCAGTGGGGCGACGACTTCGGCGCGCCGCACGAGACGCTGCTGGGTCGGATGCACGATCGCCCGGTGATCATCGAACGCTACCCGACCTCGATCAAGGCCTTCTACATGGAGCCGGTCCCGGGCGATCCCACGCGCGTGTTGTGTGACGACATGATCGCACCGGAGGGTTACGGGGAGATAATCGGCGGCTCCCAGAGGATCCACGACCTCGCGCTCCTCGAGCAGCGCATCGCGGAGCATCACCTGCCGGCTGAGGCGTTCGATTGGTACCTGGACTTGCGTCGCTACGGAAGCGTGCCGCACAGCGGGTTCGGCCTCGGCCTCGAGCGCACCCTCGCGTGGATCACCGGGGTGCACCACCTGCGCGAGGTGATCCCGTTCCCACGCATGCTGACGCGCATGCATCCCTGAGCGGGTTCGCTGCGCGCGCGGCCGATCAACGCAGGGCGACCTGGCCCCAGAGGGTCGAGGAAGGTTCACCTTCGACGACCACGCGCACCTCGTCGGCGCCGTGCGCCAGAGCCGTCTCCTCCAGGGAGCGCAGGGCGGCCAGTTCCGCCAGGAGCTCGAGCCCCGATCCCGGGCCCAGTGCAGGCACGTCGATCACGACGACGCGCCGACGCTGCGCCTCGTAACTCTGAACGTACGGTGCGTCGACACCCTCGGGCCAGTTCGACTCCTCGAGCAACGCCTCGCGCAGTTGCTCCATCGCTCCTGCCAAGCGCGCATCGAACTCGTCGAGGCTCTCGACCTCCACCAGTAGCGTCCGCCTCAGTCCGTCCCTGTCCACGAGCACGACCGGCACGTCCGCTGGCGTGACCTGGGCAGATGGCTCTCCGATCAGCAGCTGGCCAGGCGGGCGGGGGGCCGAGCCCCGTTGCAGCGAGCCGGCGATCCAAGCGACCCCGCTCCCCAACAGCAGCAGCGCCACGAGCACGTGCGGCCTCAGTACCACCTCGCTCCAAGCCCGCCGCCGGCGGCGCGCCAAGCTCACGGCACCAAGCCGCCGCTCGACACGACGGTGGCGAGCGTAGCCCCGAGAAGCTGGGCGAAGGCCGGGTCGCGCAAGTCGGTCGCGCTGGCTTCCAGGAGCAGGCCGCGGCCTGCGGCGCCCGTCAGCACTGCCACCGGAGCGGCTCGGGGCGCGGCCACCTGGTAGCCGCCCGCTTGCCTGAGCTCGCCAGCCATGGCTTGGGCGTAGCGCGCACCTAGCTCCAGGTCGACGACCAGGTCCAGGAGGACCTGGCGGCGGACCTCGTCCGTGCCCGGACGACGCACGAGTTCCTCGGCGTTGAAGCGCACCGCGTCTTGCAGCGCGCCCAGGTCGCTCGCGTCCCCGAGGTGGTACAGCCGGAGGCTGCCGGGGGGCACGTCGGCGACCTGGAGGCTCAGGAACAGCCGGGCGCCGACGCCTTGCGCGGCGCGTTCGGAGACGGTAGGGAGCGCAGGTCCGCTGCGCGTCAGCGCGACCTCGAAGCCAGAGCGCTCGAGCCGCTGCGCGGCGACCCGAGCCGCTTCGAGGGTCAGCTCGGCCGCTCCGTCTGCGCCACCCGACCCGGGGTCTATCACGACGCGCGCGCCATCGCCCCCGGTATCGGCGTCCGCGTCGGGAGCGGCGACTGCTCGCGCGAAGCTGACCACCACGGCGAAGCCCGCACCGTCGGGGACCTCCGTCCAGGTGACGCGCGTGTCGGGGGCCAGCTGGACACGCGCCTCGACGTCTCCGCGCGCTGGTAGCAGGTCGGCCCGCACGAAGCCGTCCCCGACGAACGTCTGCGCCATGTCGATGTCGCTGCGCTCGAAGCGCAGCTGTAGGGTCTGCACCGTCTCGTTCATGAAGCTCGTCACGCGAGTGGGTGCAGAGGCTCTGAGCACCAAGCGCTCACTAGTGCCGCTGCCCTGCAGGCTGGCGGTGACCCTGGGGCGCGGGACGACGACCAAGACCTGGTTGCTCTCGGCGACGTAGCTCACCCGCCCGCCGAGGGCCTCGGCGCTGGCCTTCACGGGCACGAACGGCTCGACGCCGCTCATCACGGCCGCCGGCCCGACCCGCGGTGCCCCGTCCACCCTCAGCGCGTCAGCGAGCGAGGTTGCCGCGCCTGCCTCCTCGACCCAACGCAGCTGCACGATGCGACCGCCCATGGTCAGGGTGAGCCGCCGCGAGGCGAGGTCTACGTCGAGGCGCGCGCCGAGCGCCTGGGCCAGGGCCGCCGCCGGAGCGTAGGCGGTGCCGGGCACCAGGCTACTGGTGGCGCCAGCCACCTCCACGCCGTTGACGACGAGCTGCGGTTGAGCCCACGCCTGCACGGCGAACAGGGCCGCGAGCAAAGCGAACACGACTGCCGGACGCACAGCGCGACTCACCTCAGCTACGCCCCCGCAGCGCGCGGTCCATCTCACGTTTGGCGTCACGCTCGGCAGCGGCACGGCGCTTGTCGTGACGCTTGCGTCCTCGCGCCACGGCGAGCTCCAGCTTGGCGCGCCCTTGCTTGAAGTAGAGCCGGAGCGGCACGACCGTCAGTCCACGCCGCTCGACGGCGGCGCGGAGCTCGTCGATCTCGCGACGGTGCAGGAGCAGCTTGCGGGCGCGGTCGATCTCGTGGTTGTTGTAGCTGGCCTCTTCGTAGACGGGTATCGTGGCGCCCTCGAGGAACGCCTCACCCCCACGGAAGCGAGCGTACGCTTCAGCTATCGATCCGCCGCCACGCCGCAGGGACTTCACCTCGCTGCCGCTGAGCACCAGGCCGGCCTCGACCCGATCGAGCAGGTCGTAATCGTGTCTGGCGCGTCTGTTAGTGAGCATCGGGGAGCCCCTCCGTAGACATGATAAGGCCTCTCGGAGTTCAGTCCAGCCACATGCCTACGTCGTACGGGTCCACGTCCACGCGCACCTGGACGCCGTCGCCTGGCCTGCGGTCGAGGTGCTGCAAGGCTTCTGCCAGGTTGCTCTCGTCGGCCGAACGAAGGAAGAGGTGCACGGAGTAGCGGTCCCGCAGTCGCGCCACCCCCGTAGCCACCGGTCCGAGCAGCGCCTCCTCGGGCAGCCCTGCTGTGCGGAAGCGCTCTGCGGCTTCGCGGGCGGCCGCCTCGGCCCTGGCGCGGTCACGATGCGCGAACTGAACTCTAGCCCAGCGTGCGCTGGGTGGGTAGCCGTAGCGCTGCCGGCGCGAGCGCGTGGCCTCCGTGAAGCGCGCTACCGCGGTGTCGAGGTCCGGCTCGCGCAGCGTTCGGTAGAGCGGGTGCTCAGACTGGAAGGTCTGCACCAGCAGCAGCGGTCGCCGCTCACCGCCGAGGTCGGCCGCCTGCAGCAAGCTGCGCAGCGCGAGCTCCTCCGCGCGGAAGTCCTCGTGCGAGTACAGCGCGTCGCCCAGGGTGAAGGCGACCAGTGAGAGCACCGGCAGGGCGGGCAGGCGCAGCACGCTGCTGGTGCCGACGACCACCCCGCTCTCCCCAGCGAACAGCGGCGCCAGGTCGGGCCGGTGGTCGGCGTCGACCTGCCAGACGCCCAGCGGACGCACCACACGCTCGACCTCGCGCTTCACCCACTCCGTGCCGGCCCCCGGGAGGGGCTCGAGTTCCGGACCACCACACTCGGGGCAGGTGTCAGGTGCGGGCCGGGCGTGGCCGCACTGGTGGCAGCGCAGACGGGCGCGCTGCGCGTGCCAGCGCAGGGGCAGGTCACAGTGGGGGCACATGACTGGAGAGCCGCAGGAGCGGCACGCGAGACCGGCTGCGAAGCCCCTGCGAGGAACCACCACCAGCGCTTGGCGCTCGCGTTCGGCCACCTGTCGCAGCACCCGGATCAGGTCGCTTCCCAAGGGCCAGGTGGTGCTGTCGCGCAGGTCCGAGGCGACCAGGCGAGGTGGTGGGTAGGCCAAACCCTCCACCCTCCGAGGGGGGAGGGCCCTTAACTCGGCCGTGGCGAGCACGTCGTACCAAGTGAGGCTGGCCCGCGCTGCTTCGGCGAGCGCCTCGGCGTCGCGACTCACCACGCTTCGGGTGCCAAAGAGAAGCTTGTAGCTCGGACTCGCGGCGTCCCAGACGTGGACGTGAGCGAGACGCGACAGCGGTGCAGCCAGCGCCGGGTAGGTGCCGACGAAAGCGGCGGGCGTACCGCGCGCGGCCTCACGCCAGGCGGCCGCTCGGACCTGCGCTGGCTGATCTGCACGCAGCGCAAGCGTCGGAACGCTGAGCGCAAGCGAGGCAGCTACGCTCTCGATCGAAGCCGCCTCCGGAACCA
>SKSV01000237.1 GCA_007122815.1 Trueperaceae bacterium
GACCATGTGGCTTACGCCATCGAGCGTCAGGCGATCGGACCTCCCGAGCCCGGCACCGTCGAAGATCGCGCACTCACCAGGGTAGGACTCGACTACGATGGGTGCGGACGACGTCCCGGAGCGCCCGAACCGGACGCCCGTGGGGTATACGCCCCCCCGTACCCAGACGACGTCACCCGGGTTCACCACGTTCGCCGCACGTTGCAGGGTCCGGAACGGGTGGTCGGCCGAGCGGCCGTCGTTCGAGTCCGAGCCGCTGGTGGAGACGAAGAACGTCGGGGTGTAGGCGGGAGACAACGGCGCCGTCGGGCACACCCACTGGCCGGGCTGAGCGGCGCGGGCGCCGTCTCCCTCGCCGACATCGGAGGGAGCCCTATCGGCACTGCCGCAGGCACTGACCAAGAACGCCCAAACGAGCAGCGCACCAATGGCCTTCATCGAGTTGAGTAGCTGGGGGGCGGAGGTCACACGCTGGGTCTTTCCCGGCAGACCGTATGGCATCATCACTTCCCTCGGACGCGGCGGATACGCTCGCCAGGCCAACGTCGGCCCGGACCTTACGTGGAGGGAAGATGAAGTTCTTGAGACCGGCCCGTCGATGAAGGTATGGGGTTAGCGCGCCCGAGTTCGTGCTCCTAGGTAGCGGCGGGCCAGGCAGCGGTGGATCACCTGCACGTGGTGAGGGTCGCGACGGATGCTAGCGTGTGCTGCGCTGATGTGCGGCTTCGCTGGCTTCCTCTCTGCGGCTGGCCTGGACCGTGGTTCAGGCGCCGTTGCGCAGCGCATGGCCGACCGTGTCGCCCATCGCGGGCCAGACGACTCCGGCGTGTGGCTGGACCCCGAAGGCGGCTTGGCGCTCGCGCACCGTCGCCTTTCGATCATCGACTTGTCTCCTGCGGGTGCCCAACCGATGCGTTCGGCGAGCGGCCGCTACGTGATCGCCTTCAACGGGGAGATCTACGACCACTTGGCGCTGCGCCGTGAAGTGGGGAGTCACGACTGGCGCGGCCACTCCGACACCGAGACGCTGCTCGCGGCCATCGAGCGCTGGGGTGTACCTTCTGCCCTGCGGCGCTGCGCGGGGATGTTCGCCTTCGCCTTGTGGGACGTGGCCGAGAGGACCCTCACGTTGGCGCGGGACAGGCTCGGGGAGAAGCCGTGTTATTACGCCTGGTTCGCGAACGCGCTGGTATTCGGGTCCGAGCTGAAGGCGCTGCGCGCTCACCCAGGCTTCACGGGCGAGGTCGACCGCGGGGTACTGGCGCTGTACCTTCGTCACGGCTACGTGCCGTCGCCGTACGCCATCTACCGCGGTGTGGCGAAGTTGCCGCCGGGCACGATCCTCACCTCTAAGCCAGGCGCGGGCGGCGTCGCTGAGCCCGAACCCTACTGGTCGCTGCGCGAGGTGGCGGAGCGGGGACTGGCGGAGCCTTGGTCGGGAGACGCTACCGAGGCGACCGACGAGCTCGAGCGCTTGCTGGGCAAGGCGATCTCGGGGCAACGCGTGGCCGACGTCCCGCTTGGTGCGTTCCTGTCGGGCGGGATCGACTCGTCCGTGGTGGTGGCGCTCATGCAGGCGCAGAGCGCTGAGCGTGTGCGCACGTTCACGATGGGGTTCACTGCGTCCGTCTACGACGAGTCGGAAGACGCCCGGGCCGTGGCACGCCACCTTGGCACCGAGCACACAGAGCTCCTGGTGACGCCGGACGACGCGCTCGAGGCGTTGCAGCGCATCCCGGCCGTCTACGACGAGCCCTTCGGCGACGCATCGGCGATACCTACCATGCTGCTCGCGCAGCTGGCCCGGCAGCACGTGACGGTCTCCCTCTCGGGTGACGGGGGTGACGAACTGTTCGCCGGATACGGCCGGTACCATCGTGTGGAGCGGGTCTGGCGCCGTGTGGAGCGCTTGCCGCGCGGGCTGCGAGGTGCGGCGGCGGCCCTCTTGGGCATGGTGCCGGCTGAAGCCTTGGGGCGCGTGTTGGCACGCCTGCGCCCGGGCGGCTTGGCCCACCTCACGCCTCAGCGCTTGCGCGCGCTCAGGGCTACCTTGCGCGCTGATGGCGTGATGACTCCTTACCGGGAGGTGATGTCACTCTGGGCGGAGCCCACCAGCATGCTCGAAGGGCGCGTGAGGGAGCCGCCGTCGGTCTTGACGGAGCCGAGGCTACAGCTCGGCCACGGCGGTGCCATCGACCGGATGGCTTACGCGGACGCCGTCAGCTACCTGCCGGACGACGTTCTGGTGAAGGTCGATCGCGCTGCCATGGCCGTGAGCCTGGAGACCCGCGTGCCGATGCTGGACCACGACGTGGTGTCGTTCGCGTGGAGCCTGCCGCAGGACATGAAGTCCCGGGGTGGGCGTTGGAAGTGGCTCTTGCGACAGCTGCTCGCACGCCATGTCCCAGATGACCTCGTCGACCGTCCCAAGATGGGTTTCGGCGTGCCCATGGACGGTTGGTTGCGCGGACCCTTGCGCGAATGGGGCGAGGACCTCTTGGCCGCCGAGCGCCTCGCCGCCGAAGGCTACTTGCGCCCTGCACCCATCAGGAAGGTCTGGGAAGCTCATCAGAGCGGTTCAGCCGACTGGCAGTACCATCTGTGGCCAGTGCTTGCGTTCCAGGCGTGGCTGCGCCATGAGGCCGCGGAGCGTCAGGTCGAGCCGGTCGCCGGGCCGGCAGCTACTCGGAGTTGACCAGTCTCGTGCTCTCAGTATCCCCCGGTCCGAAGCTCACTCCTTCGGAGACGAAATCGGGCTCCTCGCCCGGCCCGTGCTCGCGACGTATGCCCGCACCGAACTCGGCGGTGTTCTCGCCGAAGTGGACGTACTGCAGGGTCGTGACGCTGCCCACGTCCGTGAAGAGCCCTCCGCCGGCGTTCGGCGTGCGGTTCTGCAGGACCTCGGTTTCGCGCACTACGAGCTCACCGGCGTTGTAGACACCCCCACCGAGGCTGCTGAACGCGCCTGGCGTGTACGAGGTGTGGTCCGCGACGTTGTCCTGCACCACGCAGTGTTCGAGGGTCATGGACCCGAGGTTGTACGCTCCGCCACCAGACACCTTGGCTTCGTTCCGCTCGATCACGCTGCCCGACGCGATCACGGTACCCCCAACGGCGTTGAAGAGGCCGCCACCGTAACCCCCATCCGCGACCGTGATGGTGGCGTCCGCATGGCCCCGGATCGCGAAGCGGGCGCCCATCTCCTCGTCGAGCGTGACAGCGCGGTTGTCCCGGACCACCGTGTCGACGAGGGTCAGCACGCCGCTCGATCCGTTGTGGATTCCTCCACCTTCGTACCAAGCCCGGTTGTCGCTTATGAGCACGCTGGTGAGGGTGAGCGTGCCGTCGTTGAGCACACCGCCTCCCTCGTAGACGAACCCACCGCCGCGCAGCGCCAGATGCTCGAGCTCCGCGCTCACCCCCTCCAAGACCCTGACCACTCGCGAACGGTAGGTCTCCGCCTCGGCGGCCGGACAGCCTACGCAAGCGGAGCGTGCGCTGAGGGCGACCGGGGCATCCGGCCGGCCGCTTATCACCAGGTCGCGGTCGACGACGAGATGAGCTTCCTGCCACCCCTCGCCGGGCTCGATGGCGCGCTCACCGGGCGGGTTGTAGTAGAAGGCTGACACCCCGTACAGGTCTACATGGCTCACGTCGGAGGCGAAGCCGATGACGCTGCCGCTATCGGCCGCCGCGATGGTGGCGCGCAGGGTGCCCTCGACGGGCTCCTCGGGCGCCCAGCCGCCGAGCGTGTACGGGTCGTAATCGTCACCTCGTAGGACCACGTTGGTGAGCTCGCGCTGCATGCAGTCGTCCACGCCGCCGACGGCGGCACGCGCGCACACCCGGATCACCTGCTGATGGCTGGCCGGGATCGGGACGACGACCTCCCGCCTCTCGGCGGCGACCGCCGTGAGCAGGGTGTCGGACGTAGCGGGGGTAGTTCCCGCTGCCGCGAACACATCGAAGCGTGTCGCGTTGGAACCCGTCCAGCTGATCGTCACCGTGCTTCCGCGGGAGACCGTCGCGGTCAGTGCGGCGATCGACGGATCCGGATCCGCCTGGGCGGGCTGCTGTGCGGCCGCGAGCTGGGCGCCCGAGGTGATGAGGAGCCACGCCCCAACTGCGAACAGCATGGTCGTGACTTGGTACCTGCGCTCTGCGTTAGGGATGGGCATAGTGCCTCCTCGGATCGCTGGCGGCGGCCTAGCGATCGGGAACGGAGGGGCGCTGCGACGACGAAGCGACCGAAGTCGCTTCCGCTTGCACGATGTCCTCCGGGACGTTGCCGCCTGTGTAGTCAACGCCACTGAGGGCGAGAGAGTCGATGTCTCCTGGGTCGTACCTGTGGTGGATGCCACCGCCAGAACCGGCCTGACCTGCCTGGTTGCCGCTGATGCTGGTTTCGGACACCGAGGCGCTGCTGCCGGCCGCTACGAAGAAGCCGCCGCCCTCGTAGCGCGCCTCGTTCCCCAGGACGCTCGAGTTATCCATCGTCAACGTGCCACCGGCCTCGTTGTAGATACCGCCCCCTTGGCCCGCAGCGCCCATCGAGATCTCGTGGCCGCCCCGGATGAAGTACGAGCCCTGCGCGAGTTCGCTGTCCGTGGGGAACC